>CABMCU010000024.1 GCA_902384685.1 uncultured archaeon
AAAATATCAACTCAAGACGACGATACCTCGCCATCCGAATACTCGCATTAAACCTCTCCATTCTACAAAAATCAGAAAAATCTACTATCTTATTTTTATTGTTCACCAAGGGTTTCTACAGTCCCGAATAATCATAGAATTCCAAAAGTCGTGAATCATTACAAAGTTAAACACGCATTGAGTGAAGAATAAATTTTATCACATCTTCCATAACATTTTGTCCTAACATGTACAATGCCTAGGTCATGTAAAGGTTGACTTTAAAAACCATCTTTTCCATTTCGATTTTCAGTTCATTTTTATCCCATCCTAAAGAACCCTACATAGTAGGGGTTCTTAATCATAGGATTATTTCATCCTTTTTCCATGTCATCTGATATGGTCATAACCTATGATTTTGATGTAAGGGTAAAAAAAGCATAGAGTAAAGGAATTTGAACCCGGACCTCTTCAGCTGATTATGATAATATTATTTCGACTTCCACAAGCCGTGGATATTGCAATAATCTCGTGCTGAGAATTTCTTTGCGGTCACACAAAACTCTACTTCCGGTTTTTCTACAGGCCTTAAATACTTCCGGTATACAGTTTCATCAGCATGGAGTTCGATCCATTCAATATAGTGTTTCTCCTCCATGGGATGAGGTATTGAACCTACTTTTACTTTTACACCGATCTGGGTTTTTTCAATCACAGGCACATGTTTTTCGTTTCCCGCGTCCTGAAGCTTTTCTGTAAGTAGCTCCATGGGTTGTCCACAACAGACGAGTTCACCACCACCAGTGTGGACGACCTCTACGATATTTCCACAGACATTACATTTGTAGATTTCCTTTAATTTCACCATACGCTAGTACCTCCATATTATTTCTTTTGTTTTCTGTTTTTATAATCCTTAATCGCCTCATGTAACGCATCAGCGGCGAGATTCGAACAATGCATCTTTTGGGCAGGTAAACCATCAAGTTCGTTTGCGACATCGGCTCGTGTGATCTTTACTGCCTCATCGACGTGTTTTCCTTTTGCAAGCTCAGTAACCATACTGCTAGTCGCGATAGCTGAGCCACACCCGAACGTTCTGAATTTGATATCGGTGATCTTATCATCTTTTACTTTGATGTAAATCTCCATCACATCCCCACAGACAGGATTTCCTACTTTTCCGTAACCGTCAGGGTTTTCGATCACACCGACGTTTCGCGGGTTCATAAAATGTTCCATGACTTTCTTACTATATCCTACATTTGCCATTTTCATTTCCTCCATTCTTGAGACATTGGTGACAATTTTCGTAAGCGTTGGACAGTTTCGTTCGTCGCCTTGCTCACCAGCTCAACATCATTCATCGAGGTGGATCGCCCAAGCGTAATCACCATGGATCCATGAGCCTCTTCGTGTTTTAGACCGATCGCAAGAAGAACATGTGATGGTTCAAGTGTCTTCGATGAACAAGCAGAACCGGTCGACACCTGAATATCATACATATCCATATTTAGGAGAATGCTTTCTCCTTCGATATAACTGAACCGGAAGCTTGCATGATGCGGTAGGCGTTGTGAAGGGTGCCCCGTCAGATAGGATTGATCAATTTTTAGAATTTCTTTGATTAGTTTATCTCGGATAGGAAGTAGTCGACTACTTTCTTGTTTCATTTCCTGCTGTGCAATACGTGCTGCTTCACCCATCCCAACGATCGAAAACACGTTTTCAGTACCTGAACGAAGACCTCGTTCCTGTCCACCGCCAAGAAGAACAGATTGGATTTTAACACCGGGTTTTACATATAGCGCACCGGCTCCTTGAGGACCATACAGATCATTCGAAGAAAGCGTGAGGAGATCTATACCATCCTTCTGGACATCAATCGGAATTCTACCTGCGGCAGCAACTGCATCAACATGAAGGTATTTTCCTTTTTCATGTACAATTTTGCTAATCTCGCTGATCGGTTCGATGGTTCCAATCTCATTGTTCGCGTACATAATAGAAGTCAAGACTGTGTTTTTCGTAAGAATATTTTCGAGTTTTTTGAGGTCTACAACCCCTGTTGAATCAACAGAGAGAGACGTAAATGAAAAACCGTTTTTCTGCATTTCCTTCATCGGATTGATTACTGACATATGCTCTATCGCAGAGGCAATAATTGCTTTCCCTTGTATGATGTTGCGTAATGCAGTGCCTTTTACTGCGAGATTGTTTGCCTCGGTCGCACTGCCGGTGAAAATTATCGTGTTCTCGTTTTCTGCGTGGATGAATTCTGCAATTTTTCTTCTTGATTCTTCCACAGCTTGTTTCGCCTCTAAACCAACAGAGTGAAGCGACGACGGATTTCCATGGGACGCCATGAGGTATGGCTTTGCGAATTCAAAAACTCGAAAGTCAACCGGCATTGATGATGCGTTATCAAGATAGATTCGTGACATTTGTACCCCGTTAGAACCACATGGTTGTTCCGGCATCAAGTGCAAGATCATTTAATGTTGCTGCGCCAACAATCTTTACTCCTAGTATCAGCTTGATTTTTTCTAACCCAAGCATCTGCTTGGACGCTTCGCATACATAGATTTCTATACCCATGTTCAAGGTTTTTTTAAGCATCTCTGCTACACTGGGAAATGTTCCCAGTTTGATGTTCTCCGCGACTCCAGGCATCAGAATTCTCAACCCAGTACCTAGGTAGTAAACACGGGCGGTAAGATCCATCATTTTCGCAGTCTGTGCAAGCACAAGTGGAGAATATTGCTTCTCCGGTTGATCCGTGGTTTGCACATATAGAATTGAATTTTCATCTTTCATACTACTACCTTATTTCATTCGTTTGATGTAGAAGGTCAATAAGGATCCTTCTTTCTCAAATTTTACTAGCTCATGACCTGTTCGTTTCGCCCATCGTTTGATATCTTCTTCTGCTGCAGGGTCATCCGCTTCCACTTTTAGTATTTGGCCGATTTCGATTTTGTCGATTTCTTCTTTTGTCATTGCGATTGGCATGGGACAGTACAGTCCTACACAATGCACTTCTGCGTCTGGGGTAATATCAACCTTGTTTTCCACAGTTTTATCTCTGAAGAATTTGTATGAATTAGTAGTTTTCCGTTAGAATCTCGTAGTATGCTTGTGGATGTTGACAGGCTGGACATTTAGTCGGTGCTTCTTTTCCTTCGTGAACATATCCACAGTTTCTGCATTTCCATTTCACGACTTTTTCTTTCTTAAACACCTGCTTGTTCTCGAGATTTACAAGAAGCGCTCGGTATCGTTTCTCATGGTGCGCTTCGACTTCAGCAATTTGTTGAAAACTTCGTGCGATTTCAGGAAATCCTTCCTTTTTTGCCATTGCTGCAAACTCCGGGTAAATCGTGCCCCATTCTGCTTTTTCTCCATCAGCTGCTTCTTTGAGGTTCTTTTCTGTTGTATCAATGATACCTGCAGGGTACATCGCGGTAATCTCGACCATACCTCCCTGCAGATGCTTGAAATATACCTTCGCGTGTTCTCTTTCGTTTTCCGCTGTCTCTAAAAAAATCGCTGCGATTTGTTCATATCCTACTTTTTTCGCCTCTGATGCAAAATAGGTATAGCGGTTTCTCGCCTGTGATTCTCCTGCAAACGCTGCAAGGAGATTTTTTTCTGTTTGTGTTCCTTTTACACTTTTCATTCTTTCATCTCCATTTATCAGTCTCTTTTGGTTCCCTTTTAGGGTCCTGCATGAACCATCGGCCAATAGACATCCGCCTCTTCGAATCGATCCATGCTTTCTTTTTCAATCTCAAGGATTTTATAGTGCTGCAACTCCATGTCTGCAAAATAGGAAAGGGTGTTGCGTATCATTGTATCATTTTTTATGAATTGTGCGGAGAGAGCTTTGTAAAACTCGTAGGCTGCCTGCTCTGTATGCATGGCGTTTTTCAGAACCGCCCCTAGGGGAGTGTCTTCCTCAGGGACGACAAGTTGAGGAAGTGGCACAGGTGTCGTTTTTGGAATCGTGATTTTTTTCTTCGGGAACTTTGCTTTATACACCTGCTCGATGAAGGTCTGGTGTTTTTCTTCTTCCCTTGCCAGGAATTTTAGTTTGTCCTTCAGCAACCCGTTTTTTACTTGTTCTGCTATCCTTGTGTAGACCATATAGCTTTCAATTTCGCTTTTCATTGCTGCCAACAGAAGTTCTTCGAGTGTATACTTTTTCAGATCCACTTTTCTCACCCTTTATCCTTTTTAATATCGTTGTTTATTTGACTTTCCGCTGGGATAACTCACAGTCTAACATGTACAGACCGCCAGTGTTTGTTCCAATCATTTTTAGTTTTTGAACGACGGTATTAGTCGATAATTCTTCTTCTACTTGCTCGTCAATGAACCATTGGAGCATGTTCGCGGTCGCGTAGTCTTTTTCTGCTGTTGCCATGGTTACCAAGTTATCGATCATACCCGTGACTTTTTGTTCGTGTTTGAATGCGTCTTCGAAGGCGCTCAACGGTGATTTCCAGTTTATCGATGGTGCAGTAATTGCACTGACGGTGACTCGCCCTCTGCGTTCGACGACATGGTTATAGAACCTCATTGCATGACCGACTTCTTCTTGTGCCTGGACCCTCATCCAGCTCGCAAATCCACCAAGATTTATCGATTCGAAATAGGCAGACATGGAGAGATACAGGTACGCTGACCAGAATTCTGCATTAATTTGCTTATTTATTGCGTTTTCAATTTTTTTGCCTAACATTTTTTTACCTCCTTATAATTTTCGTATTTTATTTCATTCGTTTCATCGGTGCATCGCAACAACATGTTATTGATTTTAGTTCTTTTTCAAATTCGATTACAGAATCGCAGGTGCAGTCTTTTTCCTTACAGTCACATTGATACCGAATCTTCATTCCTGACACCTCACAACCACAATTTTTGCACATACTCTTATTTCTCTAGTTTATGTTACAATTTTCGTCTCTTTATATATTTTATCAACGTTCTTTCTTCTTATTGTTTTTCAAATGCATCTTTTCCTGCTCCGCAGATGGGACACACCCAATCATCAGGGAGATCTTCAAACGCTGTTCCTGCAGCGATGCCGCTCTCAGTGTCACCTTTTACAGGATCGTAGACATATCCACAGACGGTACATACATATTTTTCCATTTTTACTTCCTCCTTTTTTTTCTCGATTTTTTTATCAAGATTACCATCATAGGTCGGTGCGGTTTTTGGTGAATATCCACCTTTAACCTCATGGTAGTAGTCATAGGTCATTGCTTTTTCTTTTGATAGAACTGCCGAATCGATTATTTTCCCAATAAAAATCGAATGCGTCCCAACATCTATTTTATTAATGACCTGAGCTTCAAGATAAGCAAGTGTATTGTCAAGTATGATCGGTGATTGTGTTACACCAAGTTTAAAATTTACTTTTTTAAATTTGTCGATGTCTCGTCCTGATTTAAACCCGAACATCCCAATAAGTGTAAGCGGTGTGTTTTTATCGAGTATAGAGATGGTAAATACTTTGCTCGCGTCGATGTATTCGTGGGTCAGATTCTTTTTGTTGATACTGATTGCTATCGTTGGTGGATCTGAAGTGACTTGAAATAATGCATTGGCGATTTGTCCGTTTATTTTCTCTTTGTTCTTTGAGCAGACTACGTATAGCCCATAGGAGACTTTATGAAATGTTTTTTTATCCATTGTTTCTCCTTTCTTTTTCCTTGGTTTGACATTTCTTACAAATCCCTTTGAAATAACCTTGTACTTCTTCGACGTGATGCCCTCCTGCGACAGTACGGTTCATGTTCGGGCAGGTAATGGAGATGTCAAATATCCTCCCGCAATGTTTACAGAGGAAATGATGGTGTAAACCTTCCTTGATATCGTATCGAAGTTCTGAGCCAGAAATGGTAAGAGACTGAATAATCTTGTTTTTTTTAAGTATTTCCAATGAGTTATAGACGGTTGTTCGGGAGAGAGAGGGGTGTTTTTTTTTGAGTGATGTATATATTTCTTCAACGTCTGGATGAGTGTGGTGTTCATCAAGAAATTTCAGAATATCTAGCCGTGGAGAGGTAATTATTATTGCATGATCTTTGAGGATTTTTACGTATTTTTTATACATGCTAATCATGGTTGTAATAAATTCTATTTTGTAATAATTACAATTTTGTATGCATAACAATATCGTTATATATACTTTTTCAAGTCAGCAAAAAAGAAATCTTTAAGAGTAAGATCACATCCCAGATTCTTATGGAATATTCAATTCTCTACCACACCGTCATCCCTTTCGCATTATCCGCACTTGTAGTCATACTTGTCACCATCATCGCAGAAAGATATGGAACGAAAACAGGAGGAGTCATAGGGACGCTCCCTTCAACCATCGTTATCGCATTCCTCTTCATCGCATTGGACAAAGGAATACAATTCGTCTCGAACTCAGTTGTCGTCGTCCCCGCTGAAATGGGAATCAATCTCGTATTCCTTCTCCGCTTCACATACCTCACATCAAAAAAAATACTTATTGCCCTTGCTGGGTCGCTCCTAGGATGGACGGCATTCACCATTTTACTCTTTTACTCAAATATCACGTCCATTATTGTGTCACTTGCAGTGTTCATATTTTGTTTTCTTACAACATTTATGATACTTGAAAAAAGGAAAAAAATAACCTCACAGAACACTATAGAGGTTCACTACACCCCAATCAAACTCCTCGGCCGAAGTCTAATCGCAAGTATTGTTATTGCTATTGCGGTAACGTTTTCTAACGTCGGAGTCTTATTTAGCGGGATAGTCTCAGTGTTTCCCGCTATTTTTCTATCAACGATGCTTATCTCAATAAGAGAACACGGGCCCCAATTTACTGGTGCGATGGCAAAAGGCATGATCTATGGCAGCCCCAGTGTCGTCAGCTACGCAGTGGGAATCTATTTCTTATATCCATTCTCGGGTATCCTCATTGGAACCATCAGTGCATTCCTAATCGCACTTGTTGTGACCCTCATTTTGTTCATATTTCGTAAAAAAATACGATAATCAGATAGATACCTACTATTTCTTCGAGTAACGGTATTGAATGTTACAGTTCCCTTCACTACTGACCATACATGGACCAACAGGACTATCTGGGGTACACTGACAACCAAATAAAGGACATTCTTTTGATGAAATCAAACCTCTCAAGACATCACCACACAGACAACCTACTGGCTCAGCAAACTCTTCTTCAGCAAGATCCTTAAGATCCTCTTCATATCTCTTACACGCATCATATGATGCATATTTGTTCCTAAGCCTCAATCCGGAATGAGGAATCGTTGGAAACCCTCGCCATTTGACATCTACCTGCTCGAAAACCTGTCTTATTATCTGCTGTGCTTTTTTATTTCCTTGTGGTCTTACTGCACGAATGTACTCATTTTCAACCTCTGTTTTTCCCTGCTGAATCTGACGCACCAACATCCAAGCTCCCATGAGAAGATCAATCGGCTCAAATCCTGCAATCACCTGGGGAATATGATAGTTTTTGGAGATAAACTCATATGGTTTTACACCGATAATCGTTGAGACATGACCAGGTTCGATGAACCCATCAATTTTTATTTCGCCCATCTGCAGAATCGCCTGTAACACTGGTGGAATCAACCGATGACAACAGAGCACAGAAAAATTCAACGGTGGGTTCCGCAAGAGAACAGCTGCAGTGGTCGGAGCAGTCGTCTCAAAACCCACCGCCATAAACACCACCTCTTTGTTTTTGTGTTTTTCTGCAAGAACCAGTGCATCTTCAATACTATACACAGTTCGTATATCACAACCTTCTGCCTTCATTTGTTGAAGCGACGATGTAACACCAGGGACCTGAATCATATCACCAAACGTAGCAATTGTCTTCCCTTCTTTCGCAAGTACCATTATCTCCTCGATTTCTTTTGGGGTCGTGACACAGACAGGACACCCCGGACCCTGCCCAATCTCGATACCACATGTTTGCAACAACCTATCTAGACCATGTTTTACAAGTGTATCTTGATGCGTACCGCACACATGCATGAATTTAAGATGCACCTCTGCTTTTTTAATTTGGGAAATAATGTCGTTAGCCAGATGTTTATCACGCAACGAAAACACTATTTCTCCTCCTGCAGATACAACATTTCCTTAAACAACGCAAGAGTCTCTTTTGCTTCTTTTTCATCGAGAACCTGGATGGCAAACCCTGCATGCACAAGCACGTAATCGCCTATCTTCACTTCAACAAGCGATACGTTTGCTTTCCGCATCGTACCACTCCCATAATCAACAGTCGCACTCTGTTTCTTTTGGTCGAGTTCAATAATTTTCCCCGGGATTGCTAAGCACACAAGATGTCCTCTTCACCCTCTATTGCTGGATTATCCACCAAAGATATCTTTAGTAATCCACATGATAAATATGCCACAGATGAAAACAAAAAGAGTCATCATGTATTTTTTCATATCTAGTTCTTTTCTGATCTCTGGAACAAGATCAGTTGCCGCAATATAAATAAATCCTCCTGCAGCGAACGGAAGAATGAATATAACGATGTTTTCAATAAGACTGGAAACGAAGTAACCAACTATTCCCCCAAGAACAGCGGTTAACGCGACAACAAAGTTCAGTGTAATTGCTCTTTTTTTCGAAAAACCTCCATATAATAATACACCAAAATCACCGATTTCCTGTGGAATCTCATGGGTTGAAATGGCTATCGTAGTTGTAACACCAAGAGGGATGGAGACAACGAAGCTTGCCGCCATGATAAGTCCGTCGATAAAATTATGGATGGAATCCCCAACGAGATTCATATAGTGAAAAGTATGCACATCGCATTCTCCCTTATGACAATGCCGCCAATGCAATACTTTTTCTATAAGGAAAAACAGGATGAAACCAATAAGAACAAAGAGATAAACATCAAGTCCGGTGCTTTTTTCTACAGCTTCTGGTAAAAGGTGCAGGAAAGCACCTCCCATAAGGGCACCTGCAGACAAACCGATGAGGATCAGTAAGATTTTATTCAGTACATTCTCTGTTAAGGCAAGGCACACGACACCGACAAACGAAATAAGTGAAACGATAAATGTGGCCAAAAAAATATATGCTAATTCAAACACACCATTCACCGTGATTTCTTTTTCCTAAGTATCTTCTATTTTCTTTTTAGATTTTGTTCTTTATTTTTGATATGGAATTAAACAGAGGAATTTTAAGGTCGTGCTTCCCCGGTTGATGATTTGATGCCATTCCATCGGTTTAATAAATAAAACATCTCCCGGTTGTAATGGTTGTTCCGTGGTTTGATCTTTCACAAACCCGCCTCCTTCAAGGATAAATACTTCATGTTCCCAGTCGTGTTGGTGCAGCGGAGAATTTCCTCCTGGTTTGATTTCGAAGAGGCGCATCGCGAAGTTCTGTGCCCCGTCTTTTTTTGAAATGAGCCACCGGACCTTGATGTTTTTTACTCCAGGCTCCTGTGGATGCTCTAGGTCGATCTCACTGTAATTTACGTGTTTCATCATGTTCACCTTGTTGCTCTGGATGGTATTCGATGTCATTAATTTTGCCTTCAAAAAAACTAGAAATAATGGAGTTGCATATACGAATCGAATCTAGGATGTAATCATGAAAATAAAAGATATCAAAGTTGCTGTGTTATGCATCGAGGGAACAAACTGTGAACAGGAGTCCTATGACGCGTTTAGACGATTAGGTGCAAACCCAGAATTTGTTCATCTCAAGCAGTTCCTCAATATTGATTGCAATGCTGATGAGACGCGTGACATTCTTGGTTACCATTGTCTGATGATTCCAGGAGGGTTCTCCGCTGGCGATTATATCAGAGCAGGTGCTATTTTTGCAGCGAGAATTAAAAGTCAGCTGCAAGAACAACTCAAGGAGTTTGTGAAACAAGAGCATCCGATCCTTGGAGTGTGCAACGGTTTTCAGGTCCTAACTGAACTCGGGTTGTTACCTGGTTTTGATGAAATTATCCGCCCAGTTCCTGACGCGTGTCTATATCTCAATGACTCGAATCGGTTTGAATGCCGGCCAACATTACTGAAACATGAGAACCAGAGCACCTGCGTGTTCACCTCGAAAATCCCAAGAAACGATATCCGCTTGATCCCAAGTGCACATGCAGAAGGAAAACTGCTATTTCCCTTAGACAAACAAGAGCGTTACCTAAAGCTGTTAGAGAAGAACGATCAGATCGTGTTCCGGTATGTCGATCCTAACGGGAACTACGCAGGGTATCCCTGGAATCCGAACGGTTCACCGATGAATATAGCAGGCATCTGCAATCCTCAAGGGACTGTGTTTGGGATGATGCCTCACCCGGAGCGAACGTACTACAAATATCAGCATCCGAATTGGACTCGAACTGGATTAGGGGAGGATAATATCGGTGATGGTCAGGCTATTTTTGAGTCGGTAATCGCGTACATCTCGAAAAAATTATAACACCAGAGTGTTCGAAACTCTTTTATAGAGAAAAACTCCTTCTAAATAGTATAGATTAATGATTGGGGGATAAAAATATGAGAAAACAATTTGTTATCTCAACATTTCTCTGTAGTCTTTTGATACTTTGTTCATTTTCCACAGCAGTACCATCCGCTGGAGCACGAAGTCCTCCGGATTGGCCCGATGGTACATTTCAGGGGACATGGAATAACCAAAAGGATAATACATCTGGGTCTCTCTGGGGTATTTTGAACCAAGGTCGCCGAGCGACTCGTGGAACGTTTTCTTGTGAATGGAACACATCTGGAGGAACAGACACCGGAACGTTTCGTGGCATCTTTTACGGTATGATGCTTGTAGGGCAATGGGATGTGATTGGGAAAGGAAAAACCATCCGTTTGACTGGTGTCCTTCAATTGAATGAGACGCATTTTTCCGCTCGACTGATTGGCCTTGGAACAGGTTTGATCGATATCTTCGCTGTTCATGATGCTTCGTTTTTACCGAAACTCACTGGTCCCTATGGCGTTGGTGTCAGAATCATGCATTTGATTGATTTGAGTCGGCTGGAGAATTTCACCACGGACCCAACGGATGTCCGGGAAATGATGGTGCAGCTCTGGTATCCGATAGAAACAAGTAATTTAGGGACGCGAACCGACTATATGGATTATCAAACGTTCCAGTGGCTGAAGAATCGGTCTCCGATCCCGTTAATCACCATTCCGAACGACGCATATCTCTTTATGCGCCCTCATGGGCGCAATGAAACCAACATTGCTGCAGGGATGTTCCCGGTGGTTATTTTTTCACCAGGGTATGACGGGGTTTATCAGATCTACACCTCCTTTATTGAAGATTTAGTCAGTCATGGATTCGTGGTTGCCTCGATCAATCATCCGTATGTATCTGGTATCACTGTGTTTCCTGATGGCCGTACGGTCGGGCTTGCAGATGTACCGACTGACCCGGTGGTGCAATCAGCGTTTTTTAACATGTCATTGCGAACCATTGTTGGAGACGCGAAATTTGTGTTAAATACTATTACAGAGATAAACGAAACTGACCCTGACTTCATGGGACATTTTGATCTTTCACGGGTCGGGATGTATGGTCATTCCTTTGGAGGGGCGAACACCGCGGTGTGCTGCTTTGAGGATACTCGCTTTCGTGCGGGACTGACTCTTGATGGCGTCTTTTACCAGCAGTTCATCCCAGGGAACATCACCGTGCCGTTTCTCTTTATGTTTGCAGAAACCCATCTAGCGAACGATTCAACAATTATGTATCTGTGGAATCACACGACCAATGACACGTTTAAAATGAGTATTTTAGGCTCAACGCATTACGCGTTTACCGATGTCGGTGTTCTTCTTTCTCATCTTGTTCCTTTGATTCCACCAAGGATTCTTTCATTTGGTTCGATAGCACCGAAACGTATGGTGAACATCACAAGAACATACATCACCATATTCTTTGAGGTATCCTTAAAAGGAGAACCAATTGAGAAGTGTCTGAATCTCTCCTCTCAGTTTGATGAGGTGCAATTCGACTATAAACTAGGATAAATAAGGAGTCGTTGTACGATGCCGCAGGTTGTGACGTGCCTTTTAGAGCATGATGGGAAAATACTGCTTTTGAAACGAAGTAATCTAGTGGGAACATACCGTGGTTTGTGGGGTGGTGTGGCCGGGTATGTCGAGGAGTTAGAAGATCCGTATGATACCGTGATCAAAGAGGTTTCACAGGAGGCAGGGATTAGCCGGGATGCGTTGACGTTGGTGAAAAAAGGCAATCCTCTTGAAATTTCGGATACGTACGAGGGCAGACAATACGACTGGATCGTGTACCCATTTCTGTTCAATATCGAGGACAAAAAACTGGTTCGTATCGATTGGGAGCATGTAGAATACCGGTGGATATTTCCCTCAGAGGTGAAAAAACTTGATACGGTCCCTGGTTTAGACGAGGTCGTTACACAACTTATTGGGACTACTGATATTTTATAACCGAAAGAGAATGAGTGACAACAAAATACAATCTATGAAACCGATTTGCTATCAAGTTCATCTAATATTTTTTCAATCGCACTATATGTCTGTTCTATCGACAGGCCCGTATTGATGATGTGCCAGCCTTGTGTAAGACTCAATGCTTTAGCACGAATCTTCAGGAACGCTTCCTGGGTCTCAAACATCTCAGTTTCATTTCGTTGTTTGATTCGCTCGACGAGTTCTTCTGGTTTCGCATCTAAAAAAAACATATACGGTGAGGTCGGTACGAGTTTTTCAAAAAAATGATAACCGGTTTTTGTTAAACGCCGCGGCAGATACGCAGTCCCCATCAGATACCGTACCATGATCAGTGTATGACAGGTCGGTTTCCGATAGTATCGCCGCAGGGAATACATGACATCCATTGCATAGAACAATGAAGCCTTCAACTGATTGATTTTTCCCTGACCAAGCAGCGCTTTCTTCGCAGTCCGTCCATAGAAATTATCTGATTCTGGATGGGACCGAACAATCACTTTTTCCCCTTTTTTCTCATAGCGTTGCCTGATCAACTGTGCATGCGTGTCTTTTCCGACACCATCAAGACCATCCACAATGATCAGCCGCATGTCACCCCACCAAAAAAAACCAATACATCACCGCAACAACAAAGGGCACCGAGAGATTATCAAGACCCAACGGTGTTATACCCTCAACTACGGTCGCAACCCCGGCCATACAGAGCAAATATGCTACCGCACGTATTGTTAGTGGTTCTGTGTAAAATACAACAGCAATCACCAGCAACAGAAACGTACATAGAAACATCGCTATGGAACCAATATAACTTTTCATATCTTTGAAAACAGTGTATTTTCGTTTCCCGTATTTAATACCAATCAATGACGCCAGCCCATCCCCATATGACATCGCAAGGATTCCCATCGCAATTATCTCTCGATGATCAAAAAAAACATACGCAAGCACGGTCCAGGTGATCGCATAGTATACCAAACCAAGCCCATGCCCAGCCTCAGAGGTTTTACCCCGCATCGATTTGATCGGTGAATACGGGCTCATGAGAAACGTAAACAGAATAAATGGCCCAGCAGCGAGAAACGCCATAATCTCCCTGGTTTCAAACAACGGGAGGATGAACGCGATATTCCCGGTCATGATATGAAGGAATTTCCTGCTCTGTACTGGGTATTTTTTTGAAAATACTTTTTCGGTAAATACGATTAATACGGTTACATAAATATAGACCGCAGCAACTCCGACGATATCACTTTGAAACATAGTTCTTCATCCTCCAATAAATGCTCCAACTAGGAATGCAAGAAGACCGATGAAGAGTGCAGCAAGTGTATATTTCCGATGAAATTTCATGTTCGGTTGTTTCTTGAAAACCAATTGAAGACACGTACTCAGTAACATTGTATCTGTGATAAACACCAGGATAAAATAGGTTATGTTCTGATAGTACACCCCAAAACTTGCAAGAAAGAACGGTAGGAAACTTAGCGCGATAGCCCACAGATAGAAGCTTGCTGCGATACCGTTCGAGGCACGGATGCCGATATACCGCGGGAACGATTTGACTCCCTGCCTCTTGTCCCCTTCAAAATCCATAACATCCTTCATGATTTCTCGACCCACTCCTGCAAGAAACGCGATAAGTGCAATAATATAGATTGCTGGGTTAATCGCCTCAAGTGAAAATGCGCTGTTTCCAAGAACTGTTACTCCTCCAAAAACAAAGGGAATCGCCATGATGTACGCGATGTAAAAGTTGCCAATTAGTTTGATTTTCTTCATTTTAGCATCATACAGGACAGATATTAAAGCAGTGATAAGAGCGATGAGAAAACACGTCATATTCACAAAATAGGAGCAAAGAAGTCCAAGCGGGAATAAGAGATAAAAAAGGTTTAATGCTGTTTTTGGGGAGAGATCGCCTCGGACCAGTGGACGGTCTGTTCGCTTATTGATACGGTCAATCTCCAAATCATAGTAGTCGTTCAGTGCGAAGGTGCTTGTTTCTAAAAAAAGGGCGGTAAAGAACGTAAGAAAAATATTTAGAAGCGGGAGATTCAAGTTATCAAAAAGTGTTTTTTGAGAAATAAGGGAGCCAATGAGAATGGCGATGAACAGCATCACTCCATGTTCCAGACGCATGAGTTCCCAGATGGCCTTTAGTTTTTTCATCGCAGACGAGAATAAAATACAGAGTTATAAACTTTTTAAAAAGGGTGACCATTTTTTTGTTAGGGTTTAAGAATTACTTTCATGGAGTTTTTTGCTTTTGCGACTAGCTGAAATCCTTTTGCTGCTTCTGAAAGAGGAAGGATATGAGATATCATGTCTACAACATTGACTTTCTTAGATTTAATCAAATCTATTGCAGTGTTGATGTCCTCTGGGCTTCCTGCGTAGGTCGAAACCATTGTTATTTGCTTGTTCCACAGTTCAAACAACGGAAATGGTATGTCGATTCCAGGATCGGTGGGCGCGAAGAAAAGAATGGTACCACCACTCTCAACTGATTTGAGCGCTTGTTTGACTGCTGATATAGCACTGGTGCAAATAATTACGAGGTTCGCAAGATTTCCATCGTGGTGTTTTTTGATTTGTTCGGGTACATCATTTTTTGCGTTTATGACGACGTCCGCACCAAATTTTTTTGCAGCTTTTAATCTATATTCCTCGACATCTGTTGCTAGGATTTTTCTTGCGTTCCAGGCTTTAACTAATTTTATTTGAAGTAATCCTGTTATACCACTCCCAATGATGAGAACGGTTTGCTCTGGTTTCATCTTAGCTGTTTTCAGTCCTCTTACTACACAAGCTAGAGGCTCGATAAAGACACCCTCATTATAGGACATTTCTTTAGGAAGAATAAACACCCCTCGATCAACATTGATTTCTGGGACTCTTAGATATTCAGCAAAACCACCTGGGTAAAAATTCGTAGAATGCAAGGTATGACATAACGTCTGTTGATTATTGAGACAAAACTTACACGTGTTACACGGAACATGATGAGAAACAAAAACTCGATCACCAATCTTATATTTCCTCACGTTTTTCCCAATATCAACGACATCCCCGGCAATTTCATGACCGAGAACCCGGGGAGCTTTTTTAATACGATACCATTCCATGACGTCACTACCACAGATACCACTTGCTTTTACCTTCACTAGAATCTCATTATCACCAATCGATGGGACCGACATTTCTTCGATGCGAACGTCGTTGTTGTTGTAATACATCGCTACCTTCATGGTTTTCATAAAAACTCACGTCTTGTTATTAAGAGGCATTTAATAGATTTTGTTACCAGCCGGGCGTGTTTGTAAGAAAAGATAGTTTTATATAAAACCCTGAAATCCTCTTTTTCATGAGCCCTACAATCGGTCGGACGTATATCCCAAACCCTCGTTCGTTCTTTAAAAAGAACCAAATCATAGTAACACTAGAAAAATATTCATATACACCAGGGGAGATCATAAAAGGGAGTGTGGGCTTAAAATTAAAACGACCACTTCACGCGAAAAAATTGACGATTGCGCTGATTGGTTTGCAAATCGTTCATGAAAGCGGTATCGCAGTAGGACCTGTGCGGGTGGGGAACCAAGGACCACAGACCCAGGTGTACACCATATATAGTTTTGAAATACCTCTTGACGATGAGGCTGATTATTTCCATGAATTCTACCCATTTGAAATAAAAATCCCTCCTGATATACTTCAATCATCCCAGCAGAATTTTCATTCTACGCTCACGGGCCTTGGCAAAACATTAATAGAGATTGAACAAGTAATGGATCAACTCAGACTGACAGGTTCACGTGTGGAATGGTCCGTGGAAGCCAAGCTTCATATCCCACTGAAAATCGATATTGTAAATTCTCAGAAGATTGTACTGTCATAGTAGAAAAGATAATATGCTGTTTTTGTAAAAAACTCTCAATACAAAAAAGGTTTTTTTGTGAAACGAAAGATGTAAAAGGGAGTGCACGTTTATTGGAGCACAATATGTTGATTAAGAACATCAGACTCAAATCGATTGAAGCAAGACGCTATGTGGAACCTGACGACAAACCCAAGCAGATTCGTATCGATCATAACAGTCAAATATCCCAAGTTATAAACAACGCAGAGAAAAATCTTACTATCGAATTCCAATACACAGCAAGCTACGCGTCGATAGGAATGATTAAACTAGAAGGGACTATCATCTGTGAAGAGAATGATGCAAAGCAACTTGCGAAACAATGGCAGGATACTCGTAAAATGCCTGATCAATTCGCAAGCAATATCCATACCGCAGTCATGCACACGTGTGTCCCTGAAGCAGTTGGTATCGCAAAAGACTTAGGGTTACCACCACCGATTCCCCTACCGCAAGTACGACTCGGTTCCGATCCGAAGATAGGACAGAGCCAAGGTGGTATCGAAGTCGCATAATTCTTTTTTCAATATTATATTTAAATAAATCAAAAGGATACTCAGCTTCATGAAAACTATTGTAGTGTCAATAGGAGGATCTGTTGTTCTTTCTGACGCAGCTGATGCGCTCTTCCTTAAAAAACTCACTACTCTTTTTAAAAAAATAAGTAATGAATACAAACTCTATGTCGTCGTCGGCGGAGGAAACATTTCACGACGATACATTCAACTGGGACGGGAACTCGGATTTGACGAAGACACATTGGACTTGATAGGAATTGATATAACACGAGTGAACGCACGGATTATCACAAATCTCATAGGGATTTCCAATAAAGAGATTCCTCACAGAACCGACGAAGCGATGAAACTTAATTTCTCAATTGTTGTGATGGGGGGAACAGACTCGAAACACAGCACGGATTTGGTTAGTGCTGAGCTTGCTGAAAAAACCCATGCGGTTCGATTTGTGAACGCAACAAACGTCGATGGCATCTATGATAAAGATCCAAACAAATACAAAGATGCAAGACAACTTAAAGAAGTGACCATTGATAGTTTGATTACCCAATATGGTACCACCTGGTGTGCAGCAGGAAAAAATATCTTTATGGATGAACCTGCGTTGGAAATTATTAAACGAGCAAAATTAACGACCTATATTGTTAATGGAAAACGACTCGACCAACTTGAAAGAGCTCTCATTGGCCAACCCTTCGATGGAACGAAAATACTAGTGTAAAATTATTTCTCAAAAATATGCTGAACCATCCACTCGGGATTAAACGGTATTTGATCCTCGTATCCCTGACCAACCCCGATAAAAAGTAAAGGTTTTCCAATTGTATAAGCAATGGATAAGGAGCTTCCCCCTTTTGCATCCGCATCGACTTTCGTAAGAATTACTCCATCGATACCGACTACTTCGTTGAACCGTTTCGCTTGTTCGACTGCATCGTTTCCTGATAACGCATCACCGACAAAAATAATCATATCTGGTTTTGCGACCCTTTTAATTTTTGCCATTTCATCCATAAGATTCGAGTTCGTCTGCATTCGACCCGCGGTATCAAGGAGTACAATGTCTTTGTGTTTGGCTTTCGCATGTTCGATAGCATCGAAGGCAACCGCAGCTGGATCTGAACCCGGGCCGTGTTTAACGATTTTCACACCAAGTTTATCTGCATGAATCGAAAGCTGCTCGATTGCTCCAGCTCGGAACGTATCACCTGCGGCCATCACGCAGGTTTTCCCTAATTTATGCAGTTGGAATGCAATCTTGGCAATGGAAAGGGTTTTCCCAGTCCCATTCACCCCAACAAACATAATCACAACTGGTTTCTTTCGCTCTTCGATAAATTTATTAAAATCAAAATTATTGGACTTAAGCACATGCCCAATCGCGTTCTTTAAAACTGTCTCAATAAGGTCTCCTGCTTTCCCTTTATCAAACGGGACTCTCCCAATTTCTTGTTTAACATCTTTCTTAATCGAGTCAATCACAGAATAGGCAACATCAGCTTCGAGTAAACCCATCTCTAAATCCCAGAGTAATTCATCGAGTTTTTTCTCGTCAATTATCCATGATGGTTTTTTCTCAGTAAATACTGCTTCTTCGATGCTTTTCCTTGTTTGTAATACACGCTGCAGCTCACTTTCAATGCTTTCCTCAATTTGTTTATCGATTTGCTTTTCTCGCTCCTTTTTTTCTTCGCTGACTTGCTTTTGTGCACGGAGCGCTCGTTTACGAATAACGACATGTTGTACTTTTTCCTGTATCACTGGAGCTATTGGCGTTGTATCAACTGATTTTGCTGGTGAACTGATCGGGACAGGTTGTATCTGAGATTCTGCATGAAGTCTTTTTTCGAGTTTCTCTTCCTTTTTCAGCTCAGACTCGATCTCTGCTTCAATATTTTTTTCAAAGAGTTTTAATTTCTTTTTGAGAAAATCAAACATAATAGCCCTCAGGACAATTCTTTTATTGTTGTGCTTCTTCTATCATCTGCTGCGTTTTACGTGATAATTCTTCTGCATCAGATTGTATCTTCTGTCCCAGTGAAACCATCTTTTCGAGGTTTTCTTGTATTCGTTTAATACGTTCTTCGAGTTTTATTACTGCTTCGTCAACTGTTTTTTCGATGATAATTCCAGCTCCAACACCAATTAAAATATTTGATGAGTTTTTCAGAGAGCCATTGATAAAAGTTCCTGCACCAACAGGTATGAGAAGCTCTGAGTTCTCTTCTACCGTGTGCAGTTGATCTACGGTTATTTTTGTACGTTGGTATTCAGAAAGTGTCGATTGTAGATATTGGAGCTGCATATCAATTGACTCAAGCTGCTGTTTATAGTATTCAATTAAGGTAAGGTTCCGAGTGATTTCTTCTTCTTTTGTCATAATGTCCCTTTAATATATTCAGCTGGAAGTGTATCCCTTTATCAAAGAAGGTGTTATTAATATCTTTCCTGAAAAAGGATAGAATCTGATAGTCAATTACGAGGAATACATTTAAGTAAATTATTTATACAAACGGTCGATTTAGAATATGAAGGAGAAGGAGAGAAAGGGATAAAACCATGGAACTTAGCAGAGAATTTACTAAAAAATTCTCAGAAATATTTTTAGAAGAGACCATGGCTGACTTATTCAATCTGAAACAAGACAGCCGGTAATCCCTCTCTTCTTATTTTTTAAATAATTCGTTCAATGTAACAATATTATTAATCAAAGGTTGAATTCCGAGTTCTATGAAAATCCTTGCTGTGGCCGATATCCATGGGTCTCAATATCGCTTGAATCTTGTTCTGAAAAATGTTAAGGCATACAGTCCTGATTTAGTTGTACTCTGTGGAGACATCACCCAGTTCGGACCAGGTGAACTTGCGACTAATTTTCTTAATCAAATACCGGTTAAGACATTCGCAATTCCAGGGAATATCGACACATTTGATGTCGACCAAGGGATCATAGCAAGCAACGCAATCTATCTTCATTTGAAACGAGTGGTAATCCAGGGTATCCCATTTGTAGGAATCGGACGTGAAATCCCATCTCCTCTCACTGATATTACTATTATTAATGATGGAGAGAAGAAATCTTTGATGAATGTTCTTGATAAAACAAGCGTCCTAGTTACTCATGTTCCACCTTTTAAATTGCAAGATAAAATATTTATTGGAAGCCACGGGGGAAGTAAAAAACTAAGGAACCTGATTGATACATGCAAGCCTCGATTCGTATTATGCGGACATATCCATGAGGACCCAGGAGTAACACAATTGATGAATATGACTGTAGTGAATTGCAGTTTGGGGAAACGAACAGAAGGAGCAATTGTTGAAATAAACGATACCATCAAGGTTACCATCCTTGATTAATATTATCAGAAAAAGAAAAAAGTAGCCCCGAACAGATTCGAACCGATGTCACGAAGGTCAGAATCTCTCATGATTGACATCTATACCACGAGATTATGAGATTATTTAAGAGTGCTTGCTAAGTTCTCTGATGGATGAGAGGAGATTAACAACCTTTATGTAATTTTTCATCCCTTATAAAAAAATATTTATCGCATCAGAGAATTACTTTGTATACGGTATGGTTGGTGCGACGAATAAAGGTTGATATTATCGGTGCAGGACTTAGTGGCCTGAACACTGCAATTACCATAAAAGAGCGTGACCCAGCCATCAAGGTTATAGTCCACGAAAAATATAAAGAAATCGGATATAACCATGAGGGACGACGATGCGGTGAGGCACATACAGTTGAAAGCGAATGGATAAAATGGAAACCAACTGGAAAAAGCATTTATAACACAATTCTTCACGCAGATGTTATCATTGGTAAGAAACACTATTTTGCTCAGAGACCTCCAGGTGTTGGTTTTATCCTTAATCGGCAGGAGTACATCTGTCAATTAGCACGTGATGCAGAGAAACACGGTGTCATTCTTCAGACCAACGATAAAATAAAATCTGTTGATAATCTCGATGGAGATGTCATCGTTGATGGCTCAGGATGTCCTAGCACAGTGAAAAGAGAACTAAACCTAGGAACAGGGTTTACTGGGACAACTTATCAAGAGACCATGGAGAATTCAAACTGTTTTCATGCCGATACTATACAAATTATTTTTACTAATCTCTTAGGTTATTTTTGGGTTTTCCCACGTAACCCTGAGAAAAAAGAGATCAACATTGGAGTTGCAACCTTTGGGAAATTCAGATACAACCTACGAGAGATGTTAACATCATTTAAAGAAGGAAATAATATAACAGGCACGGTTAACTACGTGGTCGGTGGATTAGTCCCTCTCGGGTTACAACGTCCATTTCTATATAGAAATATACTCTTTGTTGGTGATGCTGGTGTCGGTGCATTTCCGCTCACCGGTCAGGGAATATATCGTGCGTTGATGAGCGGTGATATCGCTGGACGATGCATCGCACAAATGAAACTAAAAAAATATCCCTCCATTATTCGGAAAGAGTTTATGCAATGGGATGTGATTGGTTCGATATTTATCAAGATGAATTTGATATTTCGAAAAATTAATCCAGGACTGTTTATTACATCATTAAATTTTCTAGCAAAACAAGGAAAACAGTTAAGTTTGCTTACCCACTGAGTATTTAGGGCGCTAGCGATCGGCTACTGCCCTGAAAACCAAAATCGATTACTTCTTTTTCAAATCATTCCCGGTTAGCAAAAATAACACGGTCATAAACATCAAGATATTGTGTATAATCGCCCGTGTTAAGATAATAGACCACCTCAAAATTATAACTAAACGGTCTAACTTCCCGGAGACGCACCATGTTGAACATAGCAGGTTTACAACTCTCAACGGTTTCTTTTAGAACTGATGGGACCTTTTTAAGTTTTTTCAGTTGAACATTCGGAGATACACGGATGATAAATTCGACACGACGTCGGGGGCATTTTCTGTAGATTCCAAATTTTTCCAGAGGTTATTTCGCGATTTGAAACAATCATCTCCTCACCCTCTAGAAGCTGAATACGAGTTGACCTCAGGCCGATTTTTGTTACCGTTCCTTCATCTTCTCCGATAATAATATAGTCACCAATTTCAAAAGGTCGGCCGAAATAAATCGTAAAAGCACTAAACAAATCTCCAAGAATGTTTTGGAGTGCAAACGCAATCGCAATACCAGTGACTCCAAGTTCATCCAGCGCCCCAGAAAGATCGATTTTGCTAACGTAAAGCAAATACAGAATTGCAAAAATATAGACGAACACGTGTAAAATATTTTTGAACACACGGAGAATGTTACTGCTTAATGTTTTTTTTTTCTGGTTTTTATAATTCTTTCTGCATACCAGGAGAGAAACACGTTTATGATTCGTGTTACTACATATGCAACAAGGAAGACTTCAGCTACAAGAAAAATTTGTTTGATAATATATTTATGAGATATCAGGATCGTGAGTTGTTCAACTGCATAGTAAAACCAACAATAATTACAAAAAAATAAATTGGTCGTTTCGTGGTTTTAACGATTTCATTATCAAGGGTCGTTTTTGTTTTTTTTTTGCTCATTTACTAAAATAATGTTCAAAGATATGATAAGTCACCAAGCCTACGAAGAGAGCAAGAAAAAAGAAAATCGCTGCAGCAATACTTTCACCAACAAGTGGATTGATGCTAAAGTTGTTGTCTCTGGAGAGTTGATTAATAAAGTCACCGAGGTTGAGAAGGATTTTCATAAAATATCCCACCATTTGGGGGGAAGCATATGATTATTTTTTAATCTTATGTTCGTTTATTTTTGTGAAAATTATTCAACTTTTGTAAACAAGAGTTGTTGAATCAATATTGAAACAAATTTTTTAATATAGGTAGATCTATCTGAGTTAAAGAAGCAGATTATACCAGTGTTTTTTGATGGATTTATATACATGCGTGTGTGCAACCCAGGAATATCACCACTATGTCCAATATAGAAGTTGTTTCCAATTGGCGTTTCGACAATCATCCATCCAAGACCGTAGTGAAAATTATAATATGTATTTCCTGGTGGTTGAATGGTATGCATAAGTGTAACAGTTTTATAAAAAATCTCCAAGAATACCACTGGTTTTAACCAGTGGATGAATTGGAGTCTAACTTTTTTTGTTCACTTGGTGAAATCACCGATCTTTGTTTGTCCTTTATGATCTCCGTAGATGCTGTA
>CABMCU010000025.1 GCA_902384685.1 uncultured archaeon
ACCATTTCGTGGGTCGATATGTTTTAAGCAGAATGGTTTGCGTTCCTTCATGTTACACTATCATAAAATGTACCTTATCGGATACCCCCATCTTTAGATGGATTTATTTTGGGAGGATGTCATTTATTTTATAAACGTAATATTTATGATAATATAAATATCCTAAAAAACGTGTTAACCATTAACAAGAAAAATATACAAAAAGAATTACCTAAAATTAAACAAAAAATTTTTAAAAAAAAAATTTAATATTGTAATAAAAAATTCCTTAAAAAATCAATATTTATCAGAGAACTGCATCGCTTATAATTCTGCAGTTCGAAGACTTTCTTTTGAAACATTATATATTTCTATAAAATGATCAGGATGATAGGATAGTTTAGCCTGTCGTAACCCTGAGATGCCAAGATCTTCTTCACGATTAATATAGGGAACGAAATGTCGGACTCGTTGAGCTGTTTCCATATTTATTGCTTTGTAGATTCCATCAAAATCAGGAGATCCTTTTTCAAAATGAATAACTACTGTGTCTGGATTCATTTTTTCATATACTGCAATAGCTTGGATTGTACCATTGATCCGTAATGCAAGCCCCTTAAGACCGAAATCAAAAAAATGTGACATCAAATAGATAATTGCTTTCCGCTCGTTTTCTAACAATTCATTAGACCCACAGTCCTTCCAAAGACACCATCGCTTCAGAAATTCATTTACCTCCTCTATATTTTTCTTTGAAATTTCTTCTGTTGTATAGGTGAAATTTTTTGTAAATTTGTTTAATCGATTTCGTATCTTCCCATATTTTGTACCAGGTAATTCAGCTAAATCAGATGCGCGATATACGTAATCAAAATAATCTCTATCTTCTATAAATGTTAACGAAGGAAAATGTGTCGAAAGGAGATTTTTCTCTATTTTTTTAATAAATCCGAAGCTCAGGTTTTCCTTTATCGCAAGACTTATGACTTGTTTTATGAGGTCAAAATTGAATTTTCCTGATGGGGGATGAAGAATTATTTCATTACTTGCTTTACTTAAGATAATGATACTGTCTTCAATCAACGTATAGCTGTATTCGGTATACTCTCTCCAGCTAATCATGGTCGTAAATAATTCGCCACTATGCTTTGGGGGAAATCGTTGGTAATGTTTATCAAAAATAATTTTATCATTGAAATCAATTTTTTTAAAATCATCAATAGCTAACATGAGTTATTTCTCCATTGTATAAAGCATGGGTACATAATCTTCCATTGATTTGAAACCAAGGGTTGTATAGAACTGGCTACTTCCCGGCTCTGCAATTAATCCTATCCATTGAATCCCCTTTGAGATACAAAAGTCTATCAGGATTTGAACTATTTTTTTCCCCATATTCTCACTTCGATATTGTGCGAGAACTACTACATCCTGGATATATGCGGCAGAGACACCGTCTGATAAAACTCGGCCCATGCCTATTGATTTTCCGGTTTTTTGGTCGACCGCTACTGCAAACGCAAAACTCCCTGTGATTAATTGGGGAACTTCTGCTTTATCATAGCTATCTTTCCACCAGCCTCCAGCTTTGTACAATAGAACAATTTCATCTTCAGGCCATGAATTGACCAGACGTATTTCTGGCTGATTTTTCTCCATATCCGTCCTAATACTATTCGATAAATTAGCAGGAATTGTGTTCTATTGCAGTATAGGGACAAGCATTGACACAAGCGCAGCATTCGATGCATTCCGCAATGTTTTTTGCGACAGCTTTGCCATTGACAAGTTCAAAAATTTCGACTGGGCATGCGGTTACACATTCACCGGATCCTTTGCATTTATCATAGTCAATGGTGATAGTGATTTTTCCTTCTTTGAATTCTTTCTTCATAAGATATTTTTCTCCTTTGTGTTACATTCTGTAACGATTGCTATTATTTTAGATTTCTTGTTTTTTTGGCTTGTGAAAAAAATAATTAAGGTTCTTTTTTAATAAAATAATCCGTTGAGAAACCAAAAGACTAATCATCTTCTATTTTATCTCTGTATGCACGAGGGAACTCTTTGATTAGACGAGCAAATGAAATAGCTACTATCATACGAAACTCTAAAGAAATTCATATCGTTACGCATATCGATGCGGATGGGATCACTGCTGGAGCAATTGCATCGGAGACTCTGCGGAGACTTCGTAAGGAATATTCCCTTGAATGTGTTAAACAGCTTGATGAGGTTGTTATTAAAAAGTTATTATCTGAAGACCATGATCTAGTATGGTTTACCGACTTGGGGAGTGGGATTAGTACACAATACCCTGAAATAAAAAAAATTATCACTGATCATCATGAATGTCCTCCTGAATCTGATGCATTGTTCCATTTGAATCCGCACCTGTTTGGTCGTGATGGGTCTTTTGAGCTTAGCGGGTCAGGAGCTACCTATCTGGTCTCAAAGGCGCTTAATCCTAAAAACAAAGATTTATCCGCCTTGGCTATTGTTGGAGCAGTCGGTGATCTTCAGGATAGGAAGTTCTGTGAGTTGCGAGGGGTGAACACTGAGATTGTCAACGACGGTATAGAGGAAGGTATGCTGAAGACTATGAAAGATATTAGGTATTTTGGCAAGGAAACTAGGCCACTTAGTAAACTTCTTCAGTACGCAAGTGACCCGTTAATACCTGGGATTAGTGGCCGTGAAGACGCTTGTCTTGCGTTGCTTCAGGAGCAGCAGATTCGATTGAAGGACGGTGATCGATGGCGAACCTGGGTTGATCTTGATAAAGAGGAAAAACGAAGGATTATATCAACCATTATTCAAATGCTGTTGTCTAAAGGTTTCGGGTATCAGACTGCGACTCGTCTCCTTGGTGAGACCTATCTTTTAAGTAAAGAGGAAGAAGGCACTGTGTTGCATGACGCAAAGGAGTTTGCCACGCTTTTGAATTCAACAGCGCGGTATGGTCAATATGAGGTTGGTCTACAGGTCTGTCTTGGGGATCGGGGGAAATGGCTTAAAGAAGCGTTAAATCTGCTCAGTGGTCATCGTCATAACCTGGTCGAAGGTTTACAATTCGCTAGAGAAGAAAAGTTACAGAAACTCGGACATCTGCAATATTTCCATGCGGGTGATGGCATCCGTGATACCATCATCGGAATTGTGACTAACATGATGTTAAACGCGGAGGATATCGATAAAGAACTGCCATTGCTTGGTTTTGTTCATACCGAAAACGGGGATGTAAAAGTCTCTGCACGAGCTACACAAAGCCTGGTGGATCGCGGCCTTGACCTTGCTACTGCTTTTAGCAAGGCTGCAAAAGAATTAAATGGGGTAGGTGGTGGCCATAACATCGCTGCGGGTGCAACTATTCCTAAAGGAAAAGAAGAAGAATTTTTAAGGATGGTAGAACGTGAGATACAACTTCAGCTTGTCTACTGAGATTTTTTATAAACCTTTTCCACTGTAACTTCAAAAGTTAATGATTCTCCAGCAAGTCGATCTAGGCTGTATCCTGCATTCTGAATATCCTGTGCATAGAAATATGAGATATACATAGATGGGATACCTGTGTATATACGGGGCAGGACAAAGGTTCTGTTAAATGTTAAAGTTCTGGATGCATTAAGATAAGTTGGCTCTGAACTTTGGTCATTGGTTATGGTAACATTAATTATATCACCAGTGATATTATTTATGTGTATGGTTATATTTACCATCCCTGAATATCCTTGAGTCTGGAACGTATAATTCTGACCTATCATTGGGGAGCATACGACAGTTATTGTTGTATCCGTCCAAGAGGCAGTGGTTGCATTTGGGAAAATCAGCATTGATTTTTCTCCATCTCGTACATCTTTTACGACGTCTGAAAGATTCGTGCTTTTTGTTGGTGTTGTTCTCACGGTTACGTTAGTATCAGTGATGTTGATGATTGAGGTGGAATTCTCCCAGATATAGTAAGGGGGTGGATACATGACCATCTCAGATTCATTGTCGCTTTGTAGATTTTTAATGATTAACTGAGGCATCGTAAAGTTACTAAGATTCTCCATTTGTATCCATTTTACACTCAGATTTTCACCGGTGTAATTCGTGACTGTCACGGTTTGATTCATTCCAAAAGCAAGGTATTGGGTTGTAAAAATCGCGCCTTCTGCGAATTTGTTTGCTCCATAGGCTTTTTCTGGTGGGATGGGGCCAATTATTTTTGTTTGGCCTTCTTTCATCCCGATGAGTCCTTCTCTTAATCCTTCGATTATAGTGGTTGAATATCCTGGTTTCCAGGATGCTTCTTCTGGAAAGGTTTTGAAAAAGATTTTAAATGGGGTCCCGCCTGATTTATTTTCAGTGTATTTGTAGGTTGTATTAAAGATTGTGTTATTCGATGCATATCTCCCGATAAAATTCACATCGGCACAATCCCCTTCTGATATAATCAGTTTTTCTTTAAAGAGATTTTCAAAAATATTAGTATTAACCGCTGTTACGAAGACGGAGAGTGCTGCAATAATGATAATCACTAGCGCGATTAGTGCAATTTTTTCCTTTTGCATACCCGAGCTGAATGAAGTGGGTATATATTAACTTAAGCTTCTTTGTTTCTCCAAATTCCACTGATGCAGGTTTGTATGAATTTTGCTGCGAGAACTGCTGTTTGTCCATGGTCGTACGATGGGCAAACTTCGACAATATCACAGCCGATGAGTTGTGGTGAAAATGCATCGATGATTTCTAAAACGTCCATCGGGGTTAAACCGAATGGTTCCGGTGTACTTGTACCTGGTGCATAAGCGGGGTCAACGACATCGATATCCAATGTCAGATAAATTTTTTTTCCTTTCAAATGGGTTTTTGTTTGTTGAATAGTTTTTTCAATCCCTATTTTTTTAAGAGTAAATGCATCGCGGAAAAAAAGTTCTTGTCTTTGCGCCTGTTCATATTCTTCTTTTTCAGCGGATCGTATACCCACTATCGCAATATTTCGAATCGGAATATGATCGGTAACCCTCCGGATCACACAAGCGTGGTTGTGAATATCGTTTTTATATTTCTGACGGAAATCCATGTGTGCATCAAGGGAAATGACTGCGATCTCCTTTGGAAACGCAGCAATAATACCTGGGGTGATTGAATGATCTCCGCCAATCGCTATCGGGATTTTTTGTTTTGCAAGTAATGTTGAGGTAAACGTCTTTGTTGTTTCAAACACCTCTTTCGATGTCAGATTCTGGACATCAAGATCCCCGTAATCATGTACGAGAATTTTCTCTAAATTTATACCTGTTCGAAGATCATATCGTTCAAAATTCCAGCTTGCTTGTCGTACTTCGTGGGGTGCTTTTCCGGCTCCATGGCGGAATGATGAGGTTTTTTCAAATGGAACACCAAACAAGATGTATGATGCATCATCAAAATTTGATTCTGCGTCTGCAAAATAATTCGGGAACTCCATAATGTTCGCAACCTACGTCAACTGTTGATAAAAGGATTTATGCTCTGGTGATTTTTCGTTTTCCCATGGCTTGTAAGTATAGGATTTCTTTTCCGGGTTCAAGCTTGTCTTTAAAATCTTCAGGGATTGGCATTTCAAATGTCTCGTAGGTTTCCATATCCATAAGTTGTACGACATCAGCACCTATGAGGGCGAGTATCTGAGCACTACGCTTGTCGATGATCGGGATTCCAACTTTATGTTTTACTGGATGTACGACAACGCGTTTCTGTTCATCAAAGATACCGACTGCATCAATCCTTGCTTTCGCCTCACCATGCTTCCCTGGTTTTGAGGTAGAAATACTCTGGATCTTGCATGGTTCTTCATCTATCAAGACATATCTCCCTACTTTTAACTCTCGTACTTCAGCCATTTCTTTCATTGTGTTTCACCCTTCGGAATTTTATATACAATATCATGTTCCCGAACTTTGTCTGTAACCTTGATTCCAATTGCATCACCTTTTTTTGCTATTTGAACAGGAGCTCGATTGATTTCCATGCGATCAATATTGTGTGTAAAATCTGTATGGGCACCGACGAAATGAATCGTATCTCCAATTTTTAGTTCGCCATCGGTGATTTTGATTGCAGCGACATTAATATTTGTGAAAAAATGCTCTACGATCCCAATTTTTTCTTCAA
The DNA here is from genome assembly GCA_902384685.1 of uncultured archaeon. Lineage (GTDB taxonomy): Archaea > Thermoplasmatota > E2 > DHVEG-1 > DHVEG-1 > SM1-50. The sequence continues at coordinate 6,121 of CABMCU010000025.1, forward strand.
CCATAGATATTCACAGGTCCTTAATAGGAAAAGGTATACTTATACCTGTATCCTTTCTCCTTATTTTAGAACGAGTTCATAGATTGCTTTTTTCCCGTGTTTTGTACAGATAAATGCTTCCCAGTTGTCATCCCAGAGCATCTCGTTTTTACATTCAGGACAAGCAAGGGTTTCAATGATTTTCCGTTGACTTCTGATTGTCGTCTTGACAACTTGGGTCTGTATTTTCTTGCCTGGGTCTAATGAATTAATAACATAGACAATACCATCGAGTGGTAAATACGGAGTACTATCATTTTTCATTCTTTTCTTCCGATAGGCTTTCATTTGTATCTTATATTTTTCCATCATTGTTTGTCTACGGCCCATATATTTCACCACAATATTTGAATAAAGACATAACGTGTTTCTTTATTAAGCTCTTTCTCTATTGCGGAAACAGGTATGAAGATTGATCAATTTGGGTTGGATCCTCAAATTCAAGATATTTTAAAAAATCAGGGTATAACAGACTTGTACCCTCCTCAAGCAGCAGCTCTGCCGTATGGATTACAGGGTGAGCATCTCGTTCTTTCCATCCCTACGGCAGCAGGAAAAAGTCTGGTCGCGTATCTCACGATTGTCCAGCGGTTAATAAAAGAAGGGGGAAAAGCCTTTTATATTGTCCCTCTTCGCGCGCTAGCTCGGGAGAAATATGAGGATTTGAAAGCGTTTGAAACGCTTGGATTAAAAATTGGTATTTCTACTGGGGATTTAGATGAATCAGATGTTCGTCTTTCGAAATATGATGTCATCGTCTGTACTTCTGAAAAAGCTGATTCGCTTCTCCGACATGGATTGCATTGGCTTGATAAAATTAAGGTAATGATTATTGATGAGATTCATTTAATTCATGATCCAACCAGAGGTCCTACTCTTGAAGTAATTATTGCCCAGATTAAAGCACTCAATCCAGCGACTCAACTAATTGCCTTGTCTGCGACAATAAAAAATGCAGTGGAGCTTGCAGACTGGTTAGGTGGAAAACTCATTCAATCTGACTGGCGGCCTGTAGTCCTTCGAGAAGGTGTGTTTTTTCATAATATAATAAAATTTAATGATAGTTCAACCAAAAAAATAACTGGTAATGCAAAACAAGCATTAGAGGTATTGGTAGAAGATTCTCTTAAAGGTGGTGGACAGATCCTGATTTTCGTGAATAACCGAAAATCTACGGTATCGCTTGCTGCCCGTTTATCTTGTGTCGTGGCAGATCTTCTTACCGTGGCAGAAAAAAAAGACTTAAAAAAATTAGTAACATCGATTAAACACAAACAGACTGAGATTATTGGTATTGAACAATCACTCATAAAAAGTGTTGAGAATGGAGTTGCCTTTCATCATGCGGGTTTGGAGAGTAGTCAACGGCGACTGGTTGAACAAGTGTTTAAAGACCACCGGATTAAATGTATTGTTGCGACTCCGACTCTTGCTGCGGGCGTTAATATACCAGCGCGTCGAGTGATTATTCGTGACTTATGGCGGTATGATGAGAATTTCGGGATGACTCCTATTCCAATTCTTGAGTATAAACAACAGGCAGGTCGTGCAGGCAGACCACGCTATGATATCGTCGGTGAAGCAATTACAATTGCGAAAGATAGTAATCAGCGAGTTCAAATTTTCGATAATTATATATTAGGGGATGCTGAACCTATTTATTCAAAATTAGGTAGTCAATCTTCTTTACGTATGCATCTTCTTGCAGCAATCGCGACTCAGTTTGTTCATGATACAAAAGAAATGTACACGTTCATTCAAAGTACCTTTTATGCATATCAAACCGATGAATTTACCATTAAAAAAGAAGTCGATATAGCATTAGAATTTCTGATAGATAATCAACTTATCGAGAAGATAAGTACTGGATATCTTTCCACTTTGTTTGGCAGCAGAACATCATCCTTGTACATCGATCCATTATCGGCAATTCAATTAAAAACCGCCTTAGAACGCTCATATGGTAAAGAAACAACATCGTTATCATTTCTGCATGCTATCTGTTCAACACCAGATATCCGGTCACTCTATCTCCGGGGAACAGATTCTTGGGTGGAGGAAAAAGTAGAACATATTCAGCACCTTCTTCTTCTGGATATTCCCGTTAAATCAAGTGATGAGTATGAATGGTTTTTAAGTGATTTAAAAACTGCTTTTCTCTTGGATGACTGGATTGAAGAACAACCGTACGATGCTCTCGTTCGCAAATATAATATTTGGCCAGGCGATGTTCATACCGTTGTTGAGATGGCAGAGTGGTTACTGCATGCAACCAGAGAGTTTGCTCGTATGTACAATTTTTCGTGTGTTTCAGATATAAACAATATTTTATTACGAGTTCAAAATGGATGTAAAGAAGAATTGTTGAATCTGGTCTCATTACAAGGTATTGGTAGAGTACGGGCCCGTGCCCTTTATCGAGAAGGATTTAAAAGTGTGAAAGATTTACGAAATGTTCCTGTGGAACGTCTTGCGAAAATAAAGATGATAGGAAAAGCAGTTGCAATGAATATAAAACAACAATTCGGTGAAAATGGTTCACAGGGAAATAAAGTTCTCAGAGGCTCCAAAAGATGATCATCGTCATTGGTGCGTATGGAGCAGTCAAAGACGTAGATTTGTTTGTCCAGCAACTTTTTCTGTTTTCGAAGAAAGAAAACCTTGTCATCCAGGCGTTTGATGCAACAGCTGTTTATGGTAAAGATCATCTGATTTCAGCAACGATTCATGCTCAAAGAGCATTTGAACAAGGAAGAAATGCAACTAACTCTCTTGCCTTAGAAATTTTATTATATGCAGCTGGTGAACGGCAGATTCAAAAAGCTATAAGGAAAATTGGGGTACGGAAAGGAAACCAAAAGATTGCTTTTATTGTAACAAACGAATTAACTCAGAAAAAAAATGCTCATATCGATGCAGCAGTGATTAAAAAACTCCTAGGAACGTTTCATCTCACATCTGCTGAAACGATACTTGAAGGAAATAGAAATACGCTGAAAAGATTTGGTATTACCACTCAAGAGTTAGCGACCATATCCGAATGTGACTATGGTGATCTCATTCTTGAGAAAGTAGCATTAGTTGATATCATTAAATAAAGATGGTTTAATCTTGTGACCTTGATTCTTTTTTCTCGGTAGTTTAATGTTTTCAATAATCGCAGGTAAGCATTTACGAATCTACATGGTAAATAGATATTTACATTATGTTCACTTGATTGCCTCGTTATCCTTGAATGTTTTTCATTGTTCTAATATGATTTTATCTACGACAAGGTAAATCCTTCTCCGATGTCCTTATAATTTGGGTTCTTTTTTCGTGTTTTACGCACGTTTTAATTTATTTTACGTGTAAATTCTTTCAATAATCATAAGTGAAACCCGTATATGATAACTCGGAAATTCTCAAGATTGTTGACAAAATATATGATAACGGACAAAGCACCGAGGATTTACAAAAAATTTAGGATAAAATACTGGGTGGACTGATAATACTGGTGTGAAAAATAATGGGGAGTCATGGATTGGGAGGAAATATTAAGCGAAAGAGGTAGTACCTTCTGGAGAAAGTCCTACTTTTTTTGACTCCCCATATATTATTGTTCTTTTATCTGTATAAAAATATTTGGTTGTATTGAATATATAACAAGTAATTGTTTTAATCAGGAAAAAGAGGTAATGATAGAGGGGGGGAGTCATTCCTTGAGGAGAAAAGGGAGGATGGAAAGGAAGGTTGTTAGAAGAATAGGCTTGAAAGCCTCACCTATTTTGACTCCCCCATATACTATTTTGTTTTTCTTGTATAAATATACTTAGATTTCGTTAGGGAAAAACCAAACGTAATGTACTTTTAGTAATCGTCACTTAAGGATACGTTTTTAAAGAAATAATTATTTTATACTTCAAGATTTAAGTAAAGGAAAGAAATGAAGTTCTATACTCGTATTTCTAAAACACTCATAGCAACGGGATACACTGGATATATTTGTGAAGATGCCCTTAGAGGTAAGACTTTTTACGAGTTTGAAGAATGCCATATAGTGAAAGAAAATATTAGAATGAACGGGGAGGATCTTCCGAAGAACAACGTTCATTATATTTGGTGGATTAGTAATGACAAAGAAGAGATTAAGATTTATCAACAATTAAAGATAGTAGGTTTTTCGGATTATAAACCTGGAAAGTGGTATATTTCTACTAACGATTTGATAAAAGATGAATGAGGCAAGGTGAAATAAAAAAAGGGGATGAAAAAGCTTTGGAACAAATACTTGTTATGGAAAACGATTGTGTGCGTATGTTAGGCGTCTGGTTTAAACCTGGTGAAAAAACAGCAATGCGTACGCACCCTGATCATGTGGCGTATGTTTTCAATGATGGTAAATTTATGCTGGCACCATCAAAAGAAAAAAATACAAGAAGTAGATTTTACAGCCGGATACGCATTCTGGTTTGATGCCACATCTTGTACCGCTGAAAATCTGGGAAAAACTGATGTTCATCTATTAGTTTTTGAATTGAAAGCGTAGATCACTTTGGAATCAGCTATTTTTCCAATGCTCAAAAATTTAGTCATTAACCCTTATAACTTTATAGTAGTCTCTTACTACTCTTTTTCTTGCTTCAACAAGTGCTTCTGCTTCGCTGTTTGTATCGACGTCAACAATTACTTCATCTGGTTTTATGAATACCCAATCCATTTTAAAAATAGGTCCACCATTATAACAAGAAACTTTATACTTCATTATCATATGTAAGAAATTTTCTGTTATAAATATTTGTTTTAAGATCGTTAGGAATCCACTATTTTTTCTTTTTTTCTTTGTTTCGTATAAACACATGAATCTTAAAACCGCGTTAATGCTTGTCCGATGCACTTATATAAAGATTCTTGTTTTATGGTTTTAAGCCCCGATTTTAGCATATTTTATATGTCGGGGTTGTTAAGCATCATAAAACCAGCCCGTATGGGGTAGCTTGGATATCCTCGAGGCCTGCGGAGCCTCAGACCTGGGTTCGAATCCCAGTGCGGGCGTAATTGTTATAGGTTGTTTAATAATATGATACCATATGTTAATAGAATTATACGGTCTCTTGAAGAAAGTTATTGAATATTCTATGTTTTGATTAATTTTCACCATGGTTTTATTTTGAAGATGGTTAATGGTATACCCATCATATTGTTTTTCTTAAATCATTAGGTTTATTAACCTTATACTCATGATGAAAGAGAAGGTGGAATAATGGATGGGGATTGCATTACAACGAAGACAGCGGCTTCTATTTTTACAGAGCAGTTCTTGATTTTTTTATCAGCAGTACAAATAGCTATCGATAACGATATACATATGAAAGCGAAAGTTGCAATAACTTTTTCTGATCTTCAAGACTTTTTCATAGATAAAGGTTTATCCCCTGGTTCGATAGTGTCAATGTTATCTGTTTATATCACAAATATCATGCAAGAAAAGAGTACTGCAAGTATTCTAGATAGGACAGACTCATTTATTTAGGAATGGAGGCGATGTGGTTGTCGGGTGATGTGATAGATATACTTTATTTCGTTCTATTTTGTATTTTTATCTTTTCCAAACATTTATATTGAACAATAGGATATTAAATCCTGTAGAACCCATTTTTTAAAGGGAGGATAAGGGAACATGAAAAGGAAAATCGTAGGTTTTTTTGTATGTACATTATTAATAGCCCCCATTATACCAGTTGGAAAACATGCTACTGATACATATAATCCCCTTAATGGTGGTTGGATCGAAGAACGAGATGGTATAAAAATACTTCATCTAAATGGTTCGTTTTATGAAATGGGTTATCAAATGGGATATTTTTTAAAATATGAAATATTGATAAATCTTCGTGCATTAAAACAATATAACTCAATTAACGAATCTATTAGGTTATGGAATATTCAGAAACACTATATTTCCAACGAAATCGTTAATTATACTCAGGGAATTGCAGATGCAATTGAGCTTTCGTTTGATGACGTTGGATTTATTTGGATTTGGGAAACAACATGTAATAATTCAGGTTGTACCAGTTACATCGCGGATGGTCCAGCAACCAAAAGTCATGAACTAATCCATGTGTATAGTAATGATTATCCATTTCGCCCTACGGACCCTATCACTGGACACTGTATGTTGGATGATCCTGTGTTAATTGTTGTAAAACCTGACAATGGATATGCATTTATGTATCCAACGTTCGCTGGTTATATTGGCGAAAGTGGAGTAAATGAAAAGGGCATATCCATATCCAATTTATTCTCAGAAACTAACGATGAAAATGACTATGGAACACCTGTTTTAATAAGAATCTTTGAGGCTCTTATTCATGCATCAAATATAAAAGATGTAACAGATATCCTTAATGAAAATAGAACCTATGGATATAACTTCCTAGTTTCTGATGTAAATAAAAACCAAGGATATGTAGTAGAGCAAACAGCGGATCATACCTATACGGGTATATGGAATGATACATGTGAATCTAAACGTCCTTTCTATCAACTTAATTATATTGTACGAAGAACAAACCATTTTATAAACCCTGAAACTGCCGCTACACAACGAGTCTATTATAATCTAAAAGATGTACGGTATTTGTTTCATTTTAACTTCGGATGGATATTTGAATGGTATCGTTATAAAGCCGTTAGTAATGGATGCCAAAAATATATTGGAGATTTGGATTTAAATAATGCTCTATCATTAATTGGAGATTTTTACCTTGGTAAATATGGCGGGATGATGTGGTATATTATTAAACATACATATCTAAAAAATGATAACGCTTGGCTTCAATGGTCGTATTCTCCTAAAACCGGTGATATGTTCATTTGTTATGCAAGCAAAGATAAGATGCCTTCTCAGAATCCTATTCATCATTTCAATTTTTTTGAACTTTTGGAATCAGAACCACCATAATCATTGTCTTTTCTTTTTTTATTATAAAAAATCTCCAAGAATACCACTGGTTTTAACCAGTGGATGAATTGGAGTCTAACTTTTTTTGTTCACTTGGTGAAATCACCGATCTTTGTTTGTCCTATATGATCTCCGTAGATGCTGTA
>CABMCU010000026.1 GCA_902384685.1 uncultured archaeon
ATAGAAGATTCGTTTGATAGAGCTCAGGTGTACGCATGAAGCTTCGGCGACATGTTCAGCCTAGAGCTACTAACCGTTCATTGCTGGCTCAATCGTTAAACAGGTTGCGTATAAAATTCAAAGAAATAATCCGAGTAACGGTGGTTTGACGGTCAAAGCGGCAGGGAAACACCCGGTCTCATCTCGAACCCGGCAGTTAAGCCTGCATACGTACTCTTCGGTACTTTGGTGCGAGAGCCCACGGGAAGATTACCCCCGCAAGGGGGCTGGGACTCTTAGACTAGGTGGAGAGCCCTTTTTGATTCCTTCGGGAATCTTAAAGGGTAAGCTCCACTGCTTGAAATCTAGGAGCCCCTGGTGCGCTGTCAAACCACCCTTACAAATTTTCCTTTTTTTATAATGAATACACTTATAAATTAATGAATAGAAATACAATATTAGATTTATTTTTATACCCACAAAAAATTTTACAATAACTAAAATCAATAGTAACTAATCATATTCATATAATTATATAGAAAAACAACCCCAAATAAGATAAAAAAAATTATTTATAAAACGTCATTGACTTTTTTTTTAAAACATTTATGATGATCTGTTTTCAAACCTGTCCAGATTCTTTACCTGGTTTGATAGCAATGACGGTATCAATACGAAGGCAACCTAATCCCTGTGAGGAATCTACTAAAATAAATCCATCTTTGTAATCAACATCTTCTAGAACACCAGTAATAACATTTGCTCGTTCTTCACCCGGTTCCTTAGTAACGATCTTACAGTATTTTCCCACCAATTTTTCCATATACCGTTTTTCCATTTTTTTCACCTTCCTTTCCCTATTGTTCGTGTTATTCATAATCATGGTAAATTTTTACATGTAATATGTTCGCAAATAACACTATATAAAAATATGGCGGTGGACAATCAAAATGTAAAAATCACACTACAAGCATTTTTTCATTCTCTTCCTATTACAACCAATACAGGAATGGAAAAAAAGAATTATCTTCAAACGATATATTTTTTTTAGAATTTCTTGTTTTTAATCTAATTATCTAGAACCATTGCCTATAAAAATTTCATTCCTCTATACGGATTAATGACTAATTTACTTTAATTCTTCATCTTTTAATTTCTTTGTTTTAAGAAGATCATCAGAGGTCTGGTCAAGATATTTTTCAATCTCATTACAGATTTGTAATTTTTCATTCCATTTGATATCCTCACTAAGCTGATCTATGTGTTCCTGTCCACTTCTTGTGATATGGTCAAGATCTCCAGCAAGAGATTTCTTTTCATCCTGGATAATAAATTGATCGACTTTGAGGATATTGCGATAACTGTCTTTTTCGTCCAACTGAGTTTCCGGCATTTTTATAACTGGCTCATTAGTAATTGTCGTGATTTTTAACTTGGAGAGCATCACTTGGAATTGTTTTGTTAAATCGACTACTTCTTGCTGTTTAATCTGTAAATCCTTTCCTCTTATATCCAATTCATTACGCAAGCGATGAAGTTCACTATCTTTTTTTTCTATTTCTTGCCTGTTTGATTTCAACTCATTATTTTTTCTTACAAGTTCGATTTCAGTTTCTCCAACAAAACGCTGTTGTTGTTTGAGTTTTTCACGTAGTTGTTCTATACCTGATGTTTTCTCCAAAAAACCGGTTTGGTTCTCTATAAGTTGCTCTCTTAAAGCATTAATGATATGGTTTCTTGAGATAATCTCAGCTTGTAAAGAATCGATATTTGCTTGTTTTTCTTCATATTCGCACATGCGAGTTTTTAATTCATTATCCCTCCCAACTAATTCTGTTTGAAGTGTTTCAGCCAACTGTGTTTTTTCTACGATAAGCATTTGTCTATCTGTAAGCTGCTTTTCCAACTCCTCAAGGAGTTTACTTCGTGTCATCACTTCTGTGTTAAGTGTATCTAACCTTTCCCCTAGTTTCTCTCTATTTGTGGTAAATTTTTGGGTTATTTTTTCGAGTTTGACATGCACTTGTTGAAGTAATTTTTCTCGTTGTTCAAGTTTTAAATTTAATTCCTTAATTTGTTCACGGGTATCTCGAGTTTCGATATTTGCTAGAACAAAATCAATCCATTTTTTCTCAGAATCCCTTCTTATCTGATTGAGCTCGTCGTCTTGCTCTTTAAGTTCTCGTTTACTTGCAAGAAGTTGTGTATTTTTTTCATTCACGTCCTGTAAAGATTTCTTAAGGTCTTTTTCAAGTTGATTAATTAATTCCTGTTTCACATTTAACTCGCTGTTTCTGAATTCTAAATCGTTGAGTCGCTCTTTTAATTCTGTTTTTATTTCAGTGATTTTTTGCTCTTTTCTTTCAAACTGGATTCGAATGTGGCTCAATTCTCCATCTTGTTTTTCTATCTTTTTTTGTTTGTGTTCTAGTTCTCCTTGGAGGTGTTCAGCCAATTGTGTTTTCTCAACAAGATGTGTTTGTTCTTCCGCGAGTTGCTCTTCTATGTTTTCGATAATACGATTTCGAGAGTCAATCTCACCTCGTACCATATCTAGCTCTGCGCATACTTTTTGAAGCTGTAATCCCTGTGTTAGAAGCTCGTTGTCCTTCTTAATTAAATCCTGTTGGTTTTGTTCTAGTTTGTCTTGTATCTCTTGTAGAAACTGTTTACTCCTCCCTAGTTCTTCCTGCAATTGTTCTGCTGCATTGGTATGTTCGACTATAATTGTTTGATTTTCGGTTAATTGTTTCCTGATATTCTCGATGATTTTATTTCTTGTCTCAACTTCAATATGAAATGCTTCAAATAATTCCTGTGCATTTTGTTTTTGTGTGGTAATCTCCTCATTTCTTTCTTTGATACGACCTTGTAATGTTTCAACTAACTGTGTCTTTTCTATCAATGTTATTTGTTGTTCTTCAAGTTGTTTCTCAATTGTTTCAGTGATCTTATTTCGTGATAAAATTTCATTATGTAACTCATCCATCTCTTCTTTTATTTCTGTTTTTTCTTTTCCTGAGATGTTCAATTCTTCGTTACGCCTTTTTAACTCTTCTTGAATCTTTTCAAAAAGTCGATTTTTCTGCCTAAGTTCTCTGCTCAACTGCTCAGTAAAATGATTATTCTCAACTATCCATGTCAGCTTCTCTGTTAATTGTCCTTGAATTTCCTGAATCATCTTGTTTCTCTCTTTGACCTCGTCCTGTAATATACTTAATTTTTCTTCTTTTTCCTCAAATTCTTTATTTAATTTTATAACAGTCTGATCTCGTATCTCTAATTGCGATTGTAATCGTTTAACCATCTCTGTTTTTTCAACGAGTTGGGTTTGTCGTTCTAAGATCTGATGTTCTAGATCCTCGACAAGTTGACTTCGGATTTCGACTTCGCTTAATAATACCTCAACTTCACCCTTTGTAGTTACGAATTCTTCTTCCTCTCGTCTTATTTCATCGTTCATAGTATGCAGTTCCTGTAATTGTTCATCCTTAGGATTTACTATATCACTGCGGAGTCGTTTGTTTCCGATTTTTTCTAAAAACACATCAATATTTTCATGTAGTTGTATTGTTTTTTCTATAGAAGGAATTGCATCTAAACGTGGGATGAACTGTTCTGCAGCGTTTATACTTCCGATAACCTTAGAGTTACTGTGCATGTGTTCTTTTTTTCTTTTACTACTAAATCCAATGAAGACTTTTTTTTTTATTGTTGGTATAAAATCTGTCATAATTGTGTGATCCGTTTTAGAATTGAATATTTTTGTTTCTTTCTTCTTGAAAAGAGCCATCTAACACATCCCTTTATTTTTCGCCGCTCGCATCTACCCTCCTGAACCGTAATGGATCTTTTTGTTCTTTAACATTTCGGAGTATCTGTATGAAATATTATGAGATGCAGTACCGAAGAACAGGGAGAAAAGCGTGTAAACATAGCTAAATTTCTCATATTACTATTCTATGATCTGTTAATTCCAAATAGAGCTCGACATTTTTCAAAACAAAATAGTTGATTTTTCATGAAATATAAATGCTAAAAATTATTTACCACAGAGCATTTCTTCTTTTAAGTGACAGTATATTCTCTGCGAAGGTTTTATAAAATAACTGCGGTATCAGGGCAGACATCATGCCAGATAAGTGGAATAATTTTGAACAAATTCCTGTCGAAACACCATTCGATATTGAATTATTACAGCGAGAAGTCGGTCAGCGCTTTCCCTTCTACGATATGAAATCAAACATAAATACAGTCGCGTTTTTCTGTCGTATCGATGAAGAAACTCTTGAAGAAAAATTTGAATCACTTCGTCTTATACTTTCAGAAAAACAGTATATACCTATGATTCGGTTTGAACATGGAGAACACATTATTTATATAATAAAAAAACCAAAAAGCAAGAAGAGAAAATCCGTGTGGATTAATATAATTCTACTAGTTGCAACAGTGTTTACTACTACCCTGGCCGGAGCTCTTCAATGGATTGACATTGACCAAGTTGATTGGATCAAAATGATTTCTTTTACTTATCTCTGGCAAGGATTTATTTTCTTTTCTGTTCCATTACTTTTAATTCTTGGTGTCCATGAAATGGGACATTACTATGCATCGAAAAAACATCATGTGGATGCGTCGTTACCATATTTTATTCCGCTTCCTCCACCGTTTCTACTCGGAACCTTTGGTGCATTAATCTCAACACGAGAGCCAATCCCGAACCGAAAAGCATTACTTGACATCGGAATCGCGGGTCCCCTTTGTGGATTTCTTGTTGCAATCCCTATTTCATTGATAGGCTATTTTTTAATGCAACAGCATCCTCTTGCTGCTCCATCTACAGGAGCAAACATGGTTCTTCTCCCACCATTACTCCTCCAATGGATGGGTAGTCTTTTTTCCATCCCTGAGAATGCGATTATTCATCCGACTATGTTTGCAGGATGGGTTGGTATCTTTCTAACTGCCGTCAATTTGTTACCTGCTGGTCAACTTGATGGTGGACACGTCGCACGAGCGATACTAAAAGAGAAACATAAATACATAAGTTGGGTGGTTGTCTTTCTTCTCGTTGCATTAAGTTTTTTTTATACAGGATGGTTGATGTTTGCGATCATCATTTTACTCTTTATTGGAACCCAACATCAACCTCCTCTCAATGAGATTACACCATTAGACATGAAAAGAAAATTCCTTGGTCTGATAATACTAATTATTTTTATCCTCTCTTTTGCTCCAATCCCCTTCCAAGCTTAGGACCGTTTCTCTAATATATTTCGTCCACAATGACTGAATCGTAATGATTTAATACCCAATAGTGAATCCTTACCATGACGTGAATAGTATGAAGACCTACATCCAGCTCATGTTCAATAGCGAAGGAGCCGCCCCTTCAGACATTAAAAACCAATTACTCAACATGGGTTTTAAAGCCACAAAGGGTAACTATGATTTCGTGTTTGACTGGGGAAAGGAAAAAGCAGATATCAATGAACTCATTTTTTTTGCAGATAAGGTCCATGCAGCATTGAAGAATTGTAAGGTCTTCTTTAATATTGAAACCATTTAACCTTTATTTTTTCCTTGTGTTTGTTTAATTTTTCCAAGACTTTTACTCAAGACACCCATGAGTGTATGGTACTCCCATTTTGATGGCATAGCACGTCCCATGATTCGTTTAAACATAATCTTGGTATGTTCTTTCTTATGAGGAGGATAATCGATATCATCCAGTAGTTGTCCGAAGAATTCATTTAATTTCTTTTTTTCCAGTAAACCCATCGGTCTGCGCCGTTTTGGAATATATGCTTTCCTGAGATATATCGAATATAAGACAATCGTTACTGCATGAGAAAGATTCAAGGAGGGATATGACTCACTGGTTGGTACCTTCAGCATAACATCGCAAGTAGCAATCTCTTTATTGTATAACCCATAATCTTCTCTCCCAAATACCAGCCCAACCTTTCCTTCGACATCGAACACCTTTTCTACAAAATCCTCAAGCAACAAAGGATTTCTAAGATGTCGTTTATCGGTCTTTGATTCTATCGAAGAGGTTGCAACCAAATAATCAAGGTTTTTCACTGCATCTTCAAAACAGGAAAATATTTTTGCCTCATCAAGGATTTTTGTTGCATGCATCGCACGCGCATAACAAACGTTATCCAACTCACATGGGTTCACTAAATACAGTTTCTCAATATCGAAGTTCATCATCGCACGAGCAACAGCACCAATGTTCCCACTGTACTTTGGTTCAACAAGAATAACATAAAAAATTTGGTGAGATCTCTTCTCAGCCATAACGTAGAATTACTTAATACTAAGTTCTTCTTCTTTCTCTAAAAGGATTCGCTGATATTTTCTAGGCAAGTGTTTCACTGTAGTTTCAAGTTTGTTTCGTTTTTTTAGAATTTCTGAACGCTTATCTGTCTTTAACTCATCTAACACAAATTTCCGTTTATTTAAGTAGCTATAGAGATAGTATACCCCGATTCCAAAGATAATTAGTCCTGCGACTAGAATATAGTCGTTCCAGACGCCAACAACATTAATGAAATGTAAGAGAGAATTTACATTTTCAGTGGTATTTATAAAAAATACGTATACAACACCCATGAAGATGAATATTATCCCTGGGATTATGATAAGAATACTTAACAAAAGGATATATTCTCGTAAAAACCCGACTATTCTTCCACTCATTTTTCTTTCACCTCAGTACGATTTTGCGTATCTCATCCATGTTTTCGCAGGTAAACCACACACTGGACATGAATCTGTACACCCTGCGTTTTCAATGGGCTCCCCTAATGTGTTCCCCTCTAAAACATTTTCGATTTCTAGTGCGCAGTCTTTATTACCGCACCAAGGAAGCGCGATAATACCTGTTTTCTCCTTAGCTTCCTCAACTGTTAATACACAATGCATATTATCTCTCAGAAGTATCTCTGCATTCTCAAAAAGGTTATTTTCTAGAGATTGAAGTTCTGTTTGGATTGCTTTTTCTGCATCTTTCAAGGAGATCGATTTCTTTTTTACGATGTCCCTTCGTACTATTGTAAGTTCATTTTTTTCGACATCTTTTGGTCCAATTTCTATCCGTATTGGGACTCCTTTTAACTCCCATTCATAATATTTATTTCCGGGGGTTATTTCCCGATCGTCAATATGTGATCGTATACCTGCTTGGAGGAGTTTCTCTTGTAAGGTTTTACAGCTTTGGAGAACATTTTGCTCTTTCCCTTTAAAAATTATGGGAATAATCACCACCTGGAGTGGTGCGACCTCGGGGGGTATGATCAGACCTTTGTTATCTCCATGGACACCGATGAGTGCTCCAAGTAATCGCTCGCTCATTCCGTACGTGGTTTGATGACAGAATGCATGGTCTCCTTTTTCTGTTTCATAGGAGATTTCATATGGTTTAGAAAAATTATCCCGATATTGATGAATCGATCCTATCTGTAGGGTTCTTCCCGATGGCATAAGCACATCAATGCTAATAGTATAAAATGCACCAGCGAACTTATCCCATTCTGGTCGTTTACTAAATACATACGGTAAGCATAGTTTGGTTAATAGACGGTGAGCTATCTCTTTATCTTCTTTTATCTGTAGCTCTGCATTTAAAAAATCAACATGGCAGGTATGCGCTTCAAAGAAATGAATCTCACGTACTCTGATAAACGCCCGTGTTTGTTTCGTTTCATATCGGAAGGTGTTAACAATTTGGAAGGTTTTTAAAGGTAGGTCTGTATGGGAGCGAATCCAGAGTGAAAATATCGGGTACATGGCAGTCTCAGAGGTTGGTCGAAGAAGCCAGCGTTCTTCGAGTTGATTCAGACCAGCATGGGTGACCCAAAATACTTCTTTTCCAAATCCTTCGATATGCTCTTCTTCCTTTTTAAAGAACGATTCAGGAATTAAAAGAGGAAAACATACTTCTTGATGGTTGGTTTTCATCATCTCGTCTCTGATGAGTCGGTCGACGTTGTTCATCAGTTTCCACCCATAGGGTCTCCAGATGTTCATACCTTTGATCGGATAGCGTTTATCACATAAATCAGCAAGTTCAACGATTTCGTTGTACCATTCGTTAAAATCATCGCTTTTTTTAACCTTTGTCTCTGGCATAACCTTTCCACTGTGTCAACCAAAAAGAGATACCTTGTTTTTAAAGATGCTGGTTTGTTTCTACTGTCCTCTACCTTCTTTTGCTTTTACTCGCAGTTCTGTTGACCTACATCTCCGACATCGTTCTGATCTAATTGCGTTGGATGCACCACATTTCATACAGACTTTTTTGTTTAATAATCGGTTTTCAGCTTCTGGGAATCGTGTCATCGGTTATCGCCTTGGTGTATCGAGAATAAACATATTATATTTAAATATGATGCCCTGCTATATGTATGTTTTTAATGATAAGAACCACATCTCGTGATACGGTTTGAATATGGAACGCAGAAAACAGCGAATAAAGAATTTTGTTTTTGTCTTCTTTTTATTCTTTTTTATCTGGATGCTTCTTCAGTTTCTAGCACCATTAGCTTTACCAAGTGGTAGTGTTTCTGACCTTTCTGGTGTTGTAGGATTCTCTGATAATGAGAATATTATTCAAAATATGTCGTTTCCCTGGAATATTGTATATTCAAGCGGTGACCGACTCTGTCACCAGAGAGCAGATCGATCGTTATTTTTAAACGGGAATGAAATGCCATTTTGTACCCGATGTACAGCGATTTGGCTTGGGTTGGTTGTTGGCCTTGGATTTATGGTTCTATATACAATAGAATTAAATGAGAAGTTCCTATTTGCGATTCTTTTTAGTCTTACTCCCATAGGTATTGATGGGATCGGACAATTGTTTGGATTTTGGGAAAGTACAAACATTATTCGATTTTTTACTGGTATTCTTGCTGGTGGAATTTGTGGGATGGCTATTGGGATTATTATCGATGAAATAAAAGCAATTTATATCAGGAAGGATAGCAAAAAGTAATTAAAAGAGTTAAATTATATACTCCTTAAGGTGAAGAGAGTGAAAAACTCGATAAAATTATTTATTTTATTAGCAGGTGCCTTACTCATGACCGTATTATCAACAATAGCAAGTGCCGCTGACAACCCGTGGGATATGTGGAACACTACTACTAATCCACAGACGGCAGGAGCATTTATGGGAGTAGCAATAGTCACATGTCTTATCTTTGCACTTGCATGGTTCATCATATGGATATTAGTTGCGATATGGGTCTATAAAGATGCAAATAAACGTGGCAAAAATGGGGTCTTATGGTTGATTATTGTTATCCTTCTAGGGCTTATTGGATTAATTATTTATTTAGTTGTGCGGGGAGAAAAAACAGAACCTTCTCGGCATTGTCCCAACTGCGGTCGAGGTATTCCTGAGGACGCCCGTTCCTGCCCGTATTGTAATAAGAAATTTGAAGAGTAAATAGTTGGGTAACGCTCTCATAAACTACTTAAATTGTGGAATGTCCCACTAATAGTACGACACCTGGTGTTCCACATCAACTATCTTTTTTTTTCTCCATTAATTGTTGGCTTGAAATATTCATCTTGTGATAAGTATAGAAAAGGACTTTTCTGTTACACCGTACGGTAAATAAAAATTTAATCCTATAATGCCATTCGATATGCTCACCTATCCGTACTATAGAGATAATTTGAGCTGTAATAATAAATCAAAGGTAAATATCGCAGAAGGCTCATTGAAAATCTTTTCTTGAAATTGCAACAAGGATTAGCCCGATGAGGGACATGATGCTTCCAAGAAAAAATGGACCGATCGTAAATAATCCAAGCATACCGCCTACAATTGCAAGTCCCCATGCTTTTCGTTTCACTGCAACTATACCACCAGCAAGTGCAAAGATTGAGAGGATGCATCCAATAATACCACAAGTACTCAGAATTGACTGGAGTTGTCCAACTGAGATGGGCGAATCTGCTGGGAGTACATTCTGAAGCATCGAAGTATCAAGTGCTAAGGCCATTGACCATGTAAAAACCCCGAGTAATCCTGCGATAATCAAAAAGATACCAGCTATAAGTGGCTTTGAGTTCGGTTTGATTGGTGGTTGGTTTTGGTCTGGATAACTATCGCTTATAGAATTTTCATTTGGTAGTGAATTCTCCATTTATTACACCTCTCTTATCTTTTAGGTAATATTTACTTACTTTTTATGTCTATTTCTTTTTGTGTTCGTTTTCGTCGTTGACTTTCTTTTAGTACTCGCGGCATAATCTTTTTTGTTACATACCAATATATAACGATTCCATAAACAACTAGGCTAATCTGGAAATAACCTGCGTTGAAAAAATTTGTTACCCCAATGACCATTGTAATCGGTATCTGAAGAAGTATTGCAAAGGTGAGATAGGTTGAGAGTTTATGCGAATAAACACCGTACCCGATAATTGCCCCTGTTGCAGCATGGAAGAGGATAATGCCAAAAGATCCAATAATGGCCGCGATAAATGCGACATTTATTTCTTGAAAATTCCCCAAAATAATGGCCGCAGGGGTAAAGACCGATCCAAATCCTAGCCCAAGTGAAAAACCATAGATTGTTGTCTCTTGTTTCTCCTGGAATCTCCCCAGGTTAAGCACGATGGTTTTCGAAAGTTGCTCAAGGACAGGAAAGAGTATAATATAAATAATGAGGCCAATATCTCTTGTGAAAAGTTCAATAACTGCTGAAATAAATCCAATGATAATACCAACGATGAAAGTTAAGAAAATAAGTTTATCTTTGAAATATCCTTCATAACCTTTTAATCCTACGTAAAGTATTATTAATGCGGGTATAATGCCTATAAAGAGACTTGTTTGCGGTATAAAATTGTTCATGGTTGTCTGCAGGTTTATTGCATAGGAATATATTAACCATTGCCACTGCTACCGTTTAAAAGACATATAATAAGAATTACAAAAGTATATATTTTTATACATACATATATAACCCTCAATTATTTGACGATTTTCTTGTTCTTCTATGAAATAGAAAAACATCGAGGAGGAGATTCAGCTATTTATTGTATCGGTAAAAAATTATTTTTTTCTCTATTAAAAAATTCCCCATTTTTTTTTAACTCTTATGATAAGAAAGAAGTGGATTAATTATTAATTTTTTTCTTTATTGTTCTCCTACTGGCACAGGAAAAACTATAAAATATAAGATTTTAAAAATTAAGTTGTGCCAGCTGTAACCCTTTATTTCGTATTTTGGTCGCATATTTTCGTAATATTTCCTCATCGTTCGGTCGCCATTGAATTCGCTCCAGCAGAGCATAAGAGATTTCTGCATTCAACTGATCAATAGCCCATTGTACTGATTTCCGATATGCATCAAGAAAAATTTGACAAAACTGGAACTTTTCATCGGTAAACATCGGATCGGTACTCAGCAGAGACACGCAGAGAGTCGCGAGATCCTCGCTAGGTTTCCCGATCCGTGATTCCTCAAAGTCCACACCCCAAACGTTATCCCTGCACAGAATAAAATTTTTTAAATTCGCATCGCCACGTAGACGAAATCCTTCCTCCGATTTAAAAAAAGTATGAAAGTTCACAAACCAGTCGGCAAGGAGGTGAACAACCTTTATTTTCTCTTCAAGGATTTTTTGTGAATCGTTTAGGATATCGCATACGTTTTCCCCCATGATGTAACTCATTACTAGGACATTATTCTCCGAGTCCTTCTCAAAAGGAGACGGCATGGTAAGATGCGAAAACCCTTTCTTCAACATTCTATATTCAATTTCCATGTTTCGCTTCAACCCGGGAACGAACCATTTAAGAATCCGAGGTTGGCCATTATGCACAACATAAGCAACCGTATTTTTTTTACTTTCAAAACGTTTTTGTAACAACATGGTTTTGTATTTCTCAACGTTTTCGATAAGCTCTTGGATATCTCTCATCGTCTTTATCTAAGGATGCCAAAGGACGAGATATAGCTTCCGATAGTTATATTCTCTGAAAGAAAGAATATCTGTTTGTTTCGGCAGAATATATAAATATATACGAGAATAGTAACAGAGATAATGATAGTAATCCAACAACTGCACTGAGAATTTTTTTTTTTCTTTGTCAGAGGAAATCTACAAATGAAAGCTATTTCAAACGTTTTCTAAAAGATTAGAATCTTTCATTGTTCGTGCAGTAAGATAAATCCCCACAAGGATAATGCCGCCACCAACAATAGTATACACGGATGGTTCTTGATGAATCCAGGGGATTACATAAGCTAGTAGAGAAGCTCCTATTGGTTCTCCAAGGAGAGCAACAGACATTACTGACGCGCGGATATACCCCAGAGACCAGTTGTAGATGGTATGACCGAAAATTCCAGAGACTATTGCCATTAATAAAATAATTGTATAGTCATTAACAGCAAGATGATACACCGGGGCGCTGAGTGCAAGGCAAATTATGAATAGGGTAATCGTACCAACCGCGTATACCACAAAGGCGTATGTAATGGTCGAAACCTTTTTTCTCAGTGTTCGTCCACCCAAAATATATAATCCTGCAGCAACTCCGCCCAAAAGTGCGAAGATATTTCCTTCAAGTGTATCAAGACCAAAGGCAGCGAATCCGTAATTTCCGATAACCAATATTCCAACTCCTCCTAAAGAAACTGCAATCCCAAGTGCGTTTATCCAGGAAAGTTTTTCTTTAAGGAAATAAAATGAGAGTGGTGCGACAAGCATTGGATGCGCTGTTACTAGAATCACGGAGCTTGCAACCGATGTCATCTTCAACGACGTCACCCAGAAGGAGAAGTGTGCTGCGAGAATAAACCCGATGACTACCATAATAAGGAGGGTTGTTCGAGGGAGGCTACAGAGTTCGTTTCTTGTTTTTTTCCGAATTAATATAATAGGAACAATAAGAAGTGTTGTAAACAAGAGCCGGTAGAATGCGATGCTTAAAGGTGGAGCTTGACAGGAGAGAATAAAGATAGATGCAAAAGAAACCGCTATAATGGAAATAAGAAGACCGAGGAAGTATTTTTGCATGTCGATGTGTAATCGACTGCCGTGCTATTTGTTTTTCTCTTAGTTATTTTGGTAGTGCGAATGGTTTCTGGTAATTGAAGAGAAGAACCATAGAGAAAAGAAGAGAAAGTGTTCCAAGTAATGCAAACGGTGTCCAGATCCCAAAAAGATCGGAAAGCACGCCACCAATAAAAAGAATAATGGTGCCACCACCGGTCTGAAACACAAATGTAAGTCCAAATGTCCATCCCTCAACAGATTCATGGGTAACTTCTGAGACAAAGGAAAATAAGGCAGGGTATGTGAGAAACACAGCGATTCCAAGCAGGATCATTACTGCAATTAGAATAATAATATGTGTGAAGACCGCGAGGAACAAACTGAAAATTCCTAGGGTCAGATAAGCGATAACTAAGAGTTTTTTCCGATGGATATAGAACCGTATCTTCCCGTAGGATAATGAGGTGATACTCCCGACTCCTGCCCATAAAGCAACTAAGAAACCAATAATCGGAAGAGATAGCGTTGTTCGCTCGGTGAGAAGCAAGGGCAGATAAGTGATAATCACTCCCCAGGATGCACCGCTGATCATAAACGCAGGGATAAGCATTTTTATACCTTTCATTCGTTCAAATGCATCTGTAGCCATTTCCCTTATTGAATGTTTCTTTGTTTCTTTCGGAACGATAACGAATTCTTTCTTCAGGTGAAACGTGAGAACAAGACTTGCTAATAAACCAAGAATGCAGATGCACGCCCAGCCGTATAAGGGGACAGTCCAATGAGTTAGTTGTGTGATAGAAAGTGTTGTAAGGATAGCGAGAAACGTCCCAAGATCTGCAGAACCGCTCTGGATACCCATTGCCCAGTCCAACCTTCCTTTCTTGTAGGTTCGTGAAATCCACCCGATTCCAATCGGATGGAAAAAAGAGGTGGTAAATCTCATAAAAAAAATCAAGAAAATAAGGGTGATGAATGCATTGCTGAAGGTAAGTAGAATAAGTGAAGAACTGGTTAGTAATAATCCGGTCAGAAGAAAGGAATTGACGTTTTTTCCATCAGCCATTCTACCTAGAATTAGCTGCGCGACAAGGGTAATGAACAGTCCTCCACCCGTGATAATACCGACTTGCGTATAAGTCAAATCAAAGAGTTCCTTAAAAATAGGGAAAAGAATGGAGATGACTGCTACAGATCCATCGTTGATTGCATGGATAATGCTCACTGTTGATAAAATTCTTCCTTGTTGTTTCATGATTTGAGGAGGTGATAAAGACTCCCCAGTTAAATTTTTTACCTAGCTAAAAAAAGGGTAAAACATAAACAGTATTATGAGTTATCGTTTTGTATGGCTGTACCAACGGTTTTTGGAATCTATGGGCCTTCAGATGCAGGGAAAACAACATTGATTGAACACCTGGTTTCACTGCTTACCAAAGAAGGATACCGGGTCGCAACCGTCAAAAAGACTAAGAAAGCGATTTCATTGGATACGATGAATAAGGATACTCGGAGGCATCATGACGCTGGTGCCGGACTTGTTGTTTTCTCTTCACATTGCGAAACAGATTTCCTTCTCTATAAGGCTCTGAGTACATCAGAAATCATCAGACGAATTTCCTATTTTGGATGCTATGATCTTATACTGGTGGAGGGAGCGGACGATTCTAACATACATAAGATTCAGCTTGGAGCAGGTAAAAAAAGGAAAAATACAATCGCCTCTTACGATGGTAATGTTAAAGAAATTTTAACTTTTATCAAAAGAGAACTAAAAAAGAAACGATTGTTGCAGCATCTAAATATTACTGTAAATGGTAAAAATATCCCATTAACCGAGTTTCCTGAACAGATGATAACAAATACGATTGTTGGGATGCTTGGTTCTCTGAAGGGTGTACAGAACATCAATGAAGTTACCATCGAATTAAAACGATAAAAAAAAGAAAAAAATTGTGTAGAGACATCGAGAAATCCGGTTAAATCTTTATACCAACTGTCTATTTCTCCTCGTCATGAAGCACAAAACACCTGCACTTACTGTGGATGGTATTCTTTTTAATGATCATTCAATCCTTCTCGTACAACGAAAACATGCACCTTTTCAAGGAGCATGGGCGCTCCCTGGTGGTTTTGTTGAGTACGGTGAAAAAACCGAGGATGCGGTTGTCCGGGAAGTCTTTGAAGAAACTAATGTAAAAACAAAAATTCACTCGCTGTTCGGAGTCTATTCTGATCCATGTCGTGATCCACGTGGGCACACGGTCACGGTTGTTTATCTGATTGATCGGGTCGATGGAGACCTGCGTGCTGGTGATGATGCAAGCAGTGCAAAGTTTTTCAAGATGAATGAGTTACCAGCGTTAGCATTTGATCACGCAGAAATCATAAAGGATGCATTCCAGAGGATTCAACATGGAGTTTTGTCCAAAATGTAAAGTATTAATGCTTCCAAAAGGAGATATTTTTATTTGTAACACCTGTGGAGCAAAAAAGAAAAAAAGCGGCAGTTCCGTAGTAGTAGAGAAACAAAAAAAGAAAGAAACCGTCGTCCTTGAAAAGAGGATTGATATTCTTCCTAAAACACGTATTGAATGTCCAAAATGTGGGAATAATGAAGCATTTTGGATTCTCCGACAGACGCGGGCTAGTGATGAACCAGAAACAAAGATTTTTACCTGTACAAAATGTGATCACCGTTGGCGACAATATTAGAGATGTGTAATTCATTGATTTTTTTTCATCTGTTTCTACTATACGTTTTTCAAATTCATAGAAAAGTATATTAACAATTGTTAACTACATTCTATTTAATGAAAAACAAAATAGACACCTCTGAGATTAATGAAAGTCTCATCGAAACCTTCGAAGAAGTAAAAATAGCAGTGCAAAAAAACGAGGGACGTTCTCGTGCAGGGCTCATGCTTGGTCTCCAAGAAATCGGTGCATCGCTCGATGGATTTATCGGGGCATACTACCCTGTCGCTTCGAATATCATCATCGTTAATAAGACCCCCCTCCGGCGTATCCTCGAAACCGATAAAGTTCTATTAAAACCGTATACCTTCCATGTTCTCCTGCATGAGTATATCCACACACTCGGATATCTTGATGAAAAAATCACCGGACAAAAAACCTATGAAATCAGCAAAAAACAATTCGGGGAACATAATATCGTCACGGAATTATCCACTAACATCAGAAAATTCTTCCCGAACCTCGTTTACCCTATATACGGATGGCTTCCTCAAAAAGAAACACCGGTAATCGAGCTTGTCCCAGGTTTTGATTTTTCGAGTACAAATCCTTATATCACCTAGGAAATAAGTTTAGATGGTGTAATAATATTTTTTTCTTTCAATTTTATAAAAAATAGAAAATTATATATATGTCTGAAAATAACAGAGCTTCATTTAAACTAATTGAAAAAAGAGGTCTCTCTATGAAGAAAAAAGCAATTCTGGTCGCAAGTATAGCGCTTCTCTTCATTTCAATCTCTCTACAACCAGTCTCTGCGCAAATGACATCAATACAGAGTATAGAGTTACAAGAAGCTACTGTGATCGAGAAATTTATGGATGAAATAGAACGTATCGCTTCTGAATCACAAACCTCCTGTGATTTTATTGAACATCTTCAAGATCTCTGTCTGAACGGTGAGTATAGGAATTGTACAATTGTACGAGAATTCATTTCGAGAATACTCCAATTTCTGATCAAAGAAAGAGGAATCTCTATTGGAGGAATCAACATAAATGACCTCCTTGGAAATTTGTCTTCAAAATTCCGTCCCGACTACTTCGTCATCAGTTACGGTACCTATAACCGACTTAACCCGTTGAAAGGAAATTCAATTGACCTATTTAAAGGAAGACTTTCGATGTGGCGATACACGGGCGCCTCAAATCTCTTGAAAGGAAGAACCCTCATCCTAGAGCGACACCCCTTTGGGATACACCAAAAAATGATTGGACCACAACTTGGCTTCATGAAAGGTTTTAAAGGAATCTACCTTGATGTCGAAAGTAAACTTACAGGAAACGCGTACGTAATGTTCATGGGTCGCGTAGACCGAATCCGAGCGTTCGAACTGACTCCTCTTTCTAAATAAAAAATTTCTAACAGTAATATTTAGGAATACTACGTAGTCTGGATTGTGGCATAAAACCTACAAATGAAAAATCACATATTCTTTTTTTTTAAAATCATCTGATTATTTGAAAGACAAAAACTTACACTTCTAAACAGAAATTTGTCAATTACCAAGTCAATTGTAGAAAATTATATAAATGACTAAAATAATATAGACGTATTAGAAAAAAGATTTCGAAAAGAGTGTAAGACTATGGCAAAAATAAAAGGAATGTTTGCAGTAGGTATAATTCTTCTTTTCTTGGGATTAACAGTTAGCCCTATAATGGCACAAATAGCAGTAAAAGACCAGTTGGAAGTTAGTACCATTGGTGACCTCGCACCGATTCAACTTTCCGAAAAAGATCTTACAACCATGGAAAAATTCCTACCTGTATTACTTGAAAAAATGCAAACAGCAACATCCTATTCAGCACTTATAGAAATTGTAAAAAATTGTATTACAGATTACGGTCGACATCCCGTCCTGATATTAATTTTAACACTTCTTATTAAAACTATAAATTTCAACTTTAAATTGGGTCAATTTCTTCCAAAGAGAACAAACGCGTTTGTCATGAGCTGGGGATTTACAAAACAGTTCTTTTCATATAGATCACTTGGAATTCAAATGATCCGACCAATAACCGGCTGGTACTACTCAGGACAATCTAATGTTCTCCTGGACAGTCGCACAATTATTCTTGATCCCTATCCCTTAAGTATAAAGATGCTTACCGGACGCCAGATTGGGTTTATGAGAGATTTCATTGGTTTGTATATCCACCGATCTGGAACTAATACTAACAATGCAATAACATATTTCTTTGGCTACGCCAAAATAATTCGAGGATTTGACCTCTCGCCAGTGAATAACCTCTCGCCAGTAAATAACCTCTTGCCAGTACATAACAGGAACTAGAGAAAAAATACACTTTTTTTTATATTTTTTCTTTTCATTAGTTGTTTTAAAAAAAACAATCCTTATAAGAAACTCTTTGTTTGCGAGTAATGAAAATGACGGCTTCTCGGATCACAATCGTTCGAAGTAGACGACGGAAAAAGACTATTCAAACGAAATATGAAGATGGGCGGCTCTGGATTTATTTTCCTGCAGGTATGAGTACTCACGATGAGCAGAAATGGATAAATCGGATGATTGAGCGAAACGAACGATGGGAACAGAAACGAACTTTAAAGAAAAGTGATACCTGGTTGCGACAACGCGCTCAGGAATTAAGCAAGAAGTATTTCGGCAGAATCCTTGATTTTTCAATAACGTTTGTAACAAATCAACATTCTCGGTTTGGTAGCTGCACTTCGATTGATAAAACTATTCGCATCTCAGAACGGGTGAAAACCATGCCTTCGTGGGTACAGGATTATATTATCATCCATGAGCTTGCTCATCTCGTACACCCGGATCATTCAAAGAAATTCTGGAAAAACGTAAATCATTACAAGTACGCTGAACGGGCTAAAGGATATCTTATAGCTGTCGGTGCAGGAATAGAAGACCAGGAAAAAGGATCAGCCGAAAAAGACGATTTTTTATAATATGTCATGATAGAGTAATAAAATCGTTATCTAATTAATGAAAATATATATAATCCTCTACCAGATATCCTTGTTGTGTGTGAGGTTAGGTTATGAAAACACTTATAGATGAATTTGGATGGAATGCAGGTAAAGTGTGGAAGATACTGAGTACGAGAGGCCCATTGAAAGAAGAAGTATTACTTCACACCACGAAACTTTCAGAAGATGAACTCTGGACTGCTATTGGCTGGTTAGCACGAGAAAATAAGATTTGCCGAGAAAATAACTTGTATAAACTCGGACAAACTAACTTGACCACAAAAGTTGGTATGGATGCGGGGAAAATCTGGAACACCCTTGTAAAACAAGGCGAAGTCGATATCTCCACGATAGCAAAAATTACACAAATCACTGAAGTTGACGCATACTGTGCACTTGGATGGCTTGCAAGAGAAAATAAGGTAGAATGTAAGAAAATGAAGACAAAAGATCCGAAAATAAGGGTTACTTTAAAATAATGATTTTTTACTTACGGCAAGCAAAATAGTATTCAGAACAACATCTTACAAACCATGTTTTTCTTCTTTTTTATTTGTTAAATATTAACACAAAACATGTGATAAATATATGATAAAAAAAGAAAATACAATTTTACTAGAAGAAAAATATCTTTATTTTTCCTCTTAATGCGCTTTTTTTATTAAATACTTATTTATGCCGCAGGAGGGGATCGAACCCTCGACATCACGGTCTTCAGCCGTGCACTCTCCCAGCTGAGTTACCGCGGCAAAAAAAGATATAAAAATTCTTTTTTAACTGAGCTCTTTAATAATCTCGCTGATAGTATCTTGCATTTCTTTTAGTTTTTCTTTCAGCATTGGAGTTGCTTTGCTGGCGGATTCGGTGGTAACCGCGCCCTGTGGGGATGGCTCGATAAGTCCTTCCTGTTCTAGTATTCTTAATGAATATCGTACCATATGTTGCGGGTGTTTGGTAAGTTCTGATAATTTGATAATGCCGGCAGGTTCATTCGATTTCAGGGTTTGAAGGATAAGCACATGTCTTTTTAAAATATCGAGTTCAGTCTCGATGACGTTAGTAAGGACAATTCTTTCTTTTTTTTCTGGTTTCATTAAAAAACCCCCAATCCTTCGATACTTGTTAACACACGTAATACAAGTTCTTGTATATAAAATCTCTTTTATGCATCAGTGTGAAAAATGTATACTCTATCGTAAACTACATTAAAAAGAATTTCTTATACACCTAGGATGACCTACTATCTTATTACAAAATGGTTCGGAACATTTCTGTGCGATACAACCGGAGTACAGAAAGAAATACTTTTTCCAAAATATAAAAAAGAAATTGTACAACGTTTACGCGAAATGGAAAAAAACAACATCATTGAAGAAGAAAAAAAGATTGTAAAAAATACAAACGTTATTGTTAATGAGAAACGACTGCAACAACTCGGAACCTATAACGTTGGAGAACCGTTTTTTCAGACCATAACGATAAATCCGAAAGATTACGGATTTTCCCAGGAACTTTTCCACGATGTATCACTGTTGCTTGCGCAACAGCGGGTAGATGAACAATTACAATCGGAAGATTTACAACTTATCCAAATGGTCAACGCGCTTGATGACCTAGTTCAGACAGCTAATCTATTATCAGAGCGTCTCAGCTGCTGGCTACTACTCCCGACACCAAAAAAGAAAGTAAAACCATTTGAAAAAACACTTGTTGTGGTCAATGATGAGATCCAGCGATTACAAAACCAGATTGAAATTGATATGAAAACAATCGCGCCGAACACGAATAAAATCATCGGATCATTAATTGGCGCACGACTCATCGCCATGGCTGGTGGGATGCAGCGGATGGCGATGTTGCCAGCCTCCACTATTCAAATTCTTGGAGCGGAGAAAGCATTGTTCCGTTTTAAAAAAGAGGGAGGAAAACCACCTAAACACGGCGTCATCTTTCAGCATCCTTTGATAAATAGAGCACAAAAAACAGAAAGAGGAAAAATAGCAAGGCTTCTTGCGAATAAAATCTCAATTGCAATCAAAGCAGATGTCTTCACCAAACGAGATATAGCTGATGATCTCCAACAAGACGTTGATATACGACTCCAAGAAATAAGAAAAAAAAAATAAACGATTACTCAAAGATGAAATACTCTTGTCCTATTCTTCTTCTTTCAGTACCTTAAACTGTGCGTCTTGCAGTTCTTTGATATATTTATCAAGTTGTTGTATCGCGGTTAACAGTTTGTAGATTTCTTCATCTTTTGGCGTTGGTGGAACCGCAGACTGTGGAAATTTCTCTTTTGTTTTATGAAACTCAGAAACGTCATATTTTTCTTTTAAAAAATCACGTGCGATTTTCAAATTCTTGATCTGTTCTGAAATCTCTTGAAATTTGTTCATCTTTTGTTCCTCCTAACAAATCTTTTTAATTATGTGGAGTGCAACGTTAACTGTTATCAATATTGAGATAATAATAGTTTTGGATAATGGCTATCGTTTCTACTTAATTGATTCTCTCGTTTTTACGGCCATCCCATGACGAAACGCGAGCATCTCTTCTCGGTTTAATAACGTTCGACCAACAGCCAACAACGTATCTTTCTCATTCACAATCAGACATTCATCATATGGTCGTATATTGGGGTCGCAATCTGTAACGAATTTCACAAACACACTTTTTCCTTCTTTTACAAATGGCACCGCATCATTAGTGACGACAACCCGCAACAGAGGATATTTTAAACCTCTATGAAGACGCTGACCACCATCTAACTTTAATGTAAACAATCCGTCTTTCGCACGCATGGACATTACATGGGAGCCACCACAAAAAATATTTCTAATTTTCCCGGTTCGTTTCGATTTAATTATAGTAATCTCTCCGTTGAGAAGAGCTTTAGACGCACCTCGTCCGAACTGCATATCTGCAACAGCAGAGATACGTCTTATATCTAAGTTGATGTTCTGTTTTAGAGATTTCTCTTTTTTAATTGTAGTACGCTTATCCCAACGAATCACTGTTTTATTTTTTAAGAATCTATCCGTTACTTGTTGTGCTTTTTCTCTGGTCTCTCGGTCAATTTCATTAGGAAAAACAGATTGCGCGAGTGGATACATCTCATCAAGTTCAAAAGGTACAGGACCAAGATAGGAATCTACGACAAAATTGACGTTCTTCTTCTTGAGTATGTGTCTTATTTCACGGGAATAAAACGTTGAGTAAGGTTTTGTTCCCTCAGGAAAAACTACCGTGGTTTTCAATAAGGGCTTATATCTTGTGAATAACTGCGTATGATATCGATAAATCGTAGGACGATGGATTGTCTGAGGACCAGTATAAAACAACGCGGTTTTTTTACTCGTAGGTTCATAGTGTTCAAGCCAGTGAAGATGTTCAGGTTCTCGTAATACTCGTAACGCGTCATTTAGAAACGGGTTTGCTGATGCTCGCTGTTCTACCAATTCCCATAACCAGCCTCCGACTATTGCGGTTCGAATTGTCTTTATTTCCGCGAAACTCACGTGCAGATTATGCAACGCGAGCTGCAAGGTTCGTTCCTTTGCATCAAGCTCTCGTAACTCTAGAGTGGTATATTTTGAACAAACAGGACAACAGCAGGGGAGTTCGGTGAGATCATCGAATTTCTCAGTTCCCCACTGGAAAATCATACGTCCATCATTCGCGTACTTTGCATATGCTGATGAATCAAAGAAATCGCAACCCAGTGCAACTGCAAGCGAAAAGATCAGAGGATGCCCTGCACCAAATAGGTGAACAGGTTTTGATGGATCAAGACCTCGTTTCGCTGCAAGAATACAGCGAACCAAGTCAGGATATCGCTGATTTTCCATGAGGGGAACAACTCCACCGATCGGGAAGAAATTAGCATCAAGCAGACTGAGTTGTTGCGCGCAGTGTTCTCGCAAATCTGGATACACTGAACCTTGAACAGGACATGCGAGGAGCATTTCTCCTTTCTCAGGGACACTTTTTTTTGCTCGTGCGATTGTTTCTTTGATGCCTTGTTCTGCTTCTTCCTTCGTTTGGTCGGGTGTCCCAAATATATCGAGGATCGTACCGATATCGCTACCGATGTTGCGTTGAAACCGCACAATCTCAAGAGGATCAAGTTTAATATCGCCATAGATGTAGCTTTGAAACGTCCCTGAGTCAGTCATGATCGAACCAGAAAAATCGATAAGTTTATGTACGCCTTGCTCTAACGCTTGTTTTCTTAGTGTTGCATCTTTATAAATTATATATGAATTTGTAATGAGTATCTCAGAGTTAAATCGTTTTTTCATTTCCTTTGGGGGGATCATCATCTTATTCGGGTTTATCACTGGAAGGAGATTCGGTGTTGTTACTACTCCATGTTTTGTTGTAAATTTACAGAGACGTCCTGCTGCATTACGTTCCTTGATTTCAAAGGTCATTTTTTTCAACAGCCTTGTAAGAGAAGCATTCTATTTAGGTCTTAATGAAGCATTTCCTGAATGAAAAACAGGAGATGCTGACTACTTTAATACAAATACAGGTTTTAATTTACACATGGACTACGTTATAGCCCCTTCGTTCCTTAGGCAATCTGGATTGGGTCGAGAACCCTTCGTAAAGTAGCAATCGCAGAAAGTGATGCCATGTAGCTCGACTGCGGGTTATTTGGATTAGGCATATTCTCAACCTCTGCACGTAGTCTCCCAAATCGACCATGTGCCAATATCTTATGATTAATTCTGGTTTCCACCGGGTCAGCAACGATTTCGACTCTTGTCTCATCAAAACCAACACCAGCTAAGGAAAGACATGCAGCGACGTTAATGTTCCGTGGAAATTGCTTAACTGCCTCTCGAGCAGTACCCTCAAATACTATGGTGCGTTCCTCAACAGATTTTCCAAGAGATGCAGGTGGTTTAGTCGTAACCAAAGTGACACTATCAAGTTTTTCTATATTCGCAGCTAATACACCATCAATACCACAGACTGCACCGGAGGGGAGATAGATCTTTCGATGATGTTTCTGAGCTATGTGTTCTAGTTTTTTCCGCAATTCATCGTCAAATAAACTCCCGATGCTCATTATGATCAGGTCCTTTCCTGCCTCAAGTACAAGTGCTGCATATTGTGTGACTGCTTGTTGTGATGCTGCCTCAAAGACGACATCGACATCCGTTAAAAACTCTTCAACTGGTTTTAGCGTTGCTTTTTTTAGGAACGAACAGAGTTTTTCTGCAGATGTTTTGTTAATATCGAACAGGTAGATTTTCTCGAATTCTTTCATTGCATCTGCTGCTTTGGCGACATCCGTTCCAATGGCGCCACAACCGATAATGCCAAGATTCATAATTGGGTTCTCCCAAAACCTTTAAACAGGAACTTACTATAAAAAATATTGTTATGGATGAGATCGATCGATTCCTGAGGGAAGATTTGGGTCAAGAAGGAGATATTACATCCGATGCGTTATTTACAAAACAGACTGCACGTGCCGTCATTATTTCAAAGGAAGATTGCATTGTTGCTGGTCTTGAAGAAGCGCGACAGGTGTTTCAGAAAGTCGGAGCAATAGCAATATCTTTGGTAAATGATGGTTCTAAAGTTAAAAAGAGTACAATCGTGGTAGAAATAAAAGGACCGGTTCGTTCTATTCTAAAAGGTGAGCGGCTCGCACTTAACATCATCGGAAGAATGAGTGGGATTGCAACCGAGACAAATAAAATAGTAGAACAATGCCATAAGATAAACCCAAAGGTGACAATAGCAGCAACACGAAAAACGACTCCAGGATTCCGTATTTTCGAAAAAAAAGCAATAATTCTTGGTGGCGGAGAACCGCATCGTTACGGATTATATGATGCGGTACTCATCAAAGATAATCACCTGAGAATCATCGGGTCAGTAGAAGAGGCAATTAAGACTGTAACAAGTAAAATTCAAAATAAAATCATCGAAATAGAAGTAGAAAATGAATCAGATGCATTGTCTGCAGCTAAAATGAACGTGGATATAATCATGCTTGATAACCTTAATCCAAACACAGGAAAAATCATCGCACATAAGATTCGGAAAATCAACCCAAGTATCCTCATTGAAGTCTCAGGAGGAATCACAAGACATAACATCGACAAGTACGCCTCGTTTGCTGACCGAATCTCACTTGGATACCTGACACATTCAATTAAAAATAAAGATTTTTCTTTGGAAATATTTAAGAATTGAAATCACTTTACAAAATTGGGAAAAAAATAATTCTCTACGATGATGGGGTTTTGTTGTGAGGAGGGTGAATGGATAAATGAAAAAGATTATTGAAGATGTCATTGCAGCTGAGGAAGCAAAAGAACAAGTACAACAGAAGATGAAGGATGAAGAAAAAAAAACACTTGGTACACGGGCAACAAAACGTGATCCTAGCTTAAAGATTGCTGGTGTGAACGACGAAGATTTAGAAAAAGTCTTAGAAAGTCTGACGACGACGATTAAAGTCGTTGGCTGTGGGGGCGCAGGGACAAATACCATTACACGATGTTTTGGAGCAGGTATCAATGGTGCGGATCTCATCGCAGTCAATACCGATGCGCAACATCTCCTTTTAGCTGAATCTCCTTATAAAATTCTTATTGGGCGACATCTCACCCGTGGGTTAGGTGCAGGATCTCTTCCACAAATAGGTGAAGAAGCAGCGAAAGAAAGCGAACAGGACATCCGAGATGCGATTGTTCCCTCCGATATGGTGTTTGTCACCTGTGGTCTAGGTGGTGGAACCGGAACTGGGTGTGCCCCTGTAGTCGCAGAGATTGCTCGGGAAGCAGGTGCCCTTACCATCGCTGTTGTAACGCTCCCCTTCTGTGTCGAAGGTCAGGTGCGGATGGACAATGCAGAGGCTGGATTAAAACGACTCCGCGAAGTCTGTGACACAGTTATTGTCATACCAAACGACAAGCTACTTGATATTGTGCCAAATCTCGCGTTGAATGCTGCGTTTAAGGTCGCTGATGAAGTACTGATGCGTTCAATTAAAGGGATCACGGAGATGATTACGATGCCGGGTCTCGTGAACCTTGATTTTGCTGATTTGAAGACCGTCATGAAATACGGTGGCGTAGCGTTAATTGGTCTGGGTGAAGGAGAAGGTGATAACAAAGCGGTTGACGCAATCACTGAAGCATTGAATTCACCATTATTAGAAGTAGATATTACAGCGGCGACCGGTGCTCTTGTCAATGTCACTGGTGGAAACGATATGACCCTGCGAGAAGCAGAAAAGGTAGTGGAAGAAATCTACTCGAAGATCGATAAAAACGCACGAATCATCTGGGGAACGACTGTTGACCCGACTATGAAGAAATCAATTCGAGCTATGTTAGTCATTACTGGTGTGAAATCTAAGCAAATTATTGGTCCTACGCAACGATCTAGAGATGAGACGGAGTTCGGTATTGATTTTGTTTCATAAAAAAACAGCGAATGAAAGCTATCATATAAATTTCTGGACTTGGCATCCACTAAAAAACCGCCAAATTATTTATATACTGCTTCCTATTTGACCCTTACGTATTACAGGTGTCAAGAGTGAACGAAGAACATAAAAGTTTCTTTGATAAAGCGTGGGCAATGCAGCATAAAATAGAAGAACGGGAGCAACGTATCGGAAAAGGTAAATACGGCCGAGTCTTGAAGATGGCACGGAAACCCACAAACGAAGAGTACGAAAAAACAGCGAAAATCACCGGTTTAGGAATGATACTAATTGGAGTACTAGGTTTTACCATTTATATCATACGAGAACTCGTTGCACCGTGGATACTTAAAGCACTTGGCTATTGAAATGGTTGGTTATACGAATGGAGAATACTGGTTCTGAACAAACTGACACTGAGGTTTCTAGTATATTTACCATCAAAACACAGGTGGGTAAAGAACAGAATACCGCAGACCTGATTAGTAGTAGAGCAAAAAAAGCGAAGTTGAACATTCCTTCAATTCTTGTTACCCCGGATTTACGCGGGTACATTTTTGTAGAAGCATTTGACGAAGAACTGATTAAAAATATGATTAAATCAATATCCTATGCACGTAATATGCTTGAAGGAAGTATCCCGATTGAGCAGATCGAACATTTCCTCACCCCGACATCCGCAGTAGCTAAAATAACTGAAGGAGATCTGGTGGAAATGGTTGCGGGTCCGTTCCGTGGCGAGAAAGCAAAGATTACTCATATTGATTATTCGAAGGAGGAAATCACTGTCGAACTCTTAGAATCCATGGTTCCCATTCCGATTACGGTTCGTGGAGAACAAGTCAGAATCATTAAACGGAAAGAAGAAGACAAGAAAAAAGAAGAAAAAAGGGAGTAAGGAAACATGCCAGAAACCATTAAAGCGCTTGTTGACGGTGGAAAAGCATCTGCAGGTCCACCACTGGGCCCCGCATTAGGTCCAAAAGGCGTCAACATTATGCAAGTCATCAGTATGATTAACGATAAAACGAAACAGTTCCAAGGAATGAAAGTACCCGTCAAGATTATTATTGATCCTAAGACCAAGGGTTTTGAAATTGAGGTGGGGACACCCCCTGCAGCGTCATTGATTCTTCGCGAGGTAAAAGCTGAAAAAGGATCAGGGACTCCCTCGAAGACCAAAATCGGGAATCTCACAGTCGATCAAGCAGTAAAGATCGCAAAAATGAAATTCGATACCATCCTGGGCAAAGATCTAAAACATAAAACCAAGGAAGTTATCGGTACTTGTACATCGATGGGTGTCACTGTTGAGGGGAAAAAACCCCAAGATATACTCAAGGATATCGACGAAGGAAAATACAATTCTAAATTCGCGTAAAACACAGAAGTCCACGGGTGCAACGAATCCTCTCTCTTATTTTTACTGGGGAGGTTTATCCTTTTTTGTACAACCTAGTTTTCTTAAAATAGTTCCTACTGGTAAAGTTGATGGATTACACTTCTGATTGCACGAAGATATCATAACCATCCGATCCAAATTCATTTGTACATCAAACACAAAGGACTTTCATTGATTCCGTGATTCTTATTTATTTCTTTAGGAGGTAGAACCTTAAAAAACAAGTCTCGCCTTATTAATATATTCTCCTGAGGGGTTTATTATTGGTTGAAAATAGCGTATTCGATTGATGGTATAGTGGTTTAAATTAGATTCGTTTAGTGTTCCAATCCGAGCTGTATCAAATTCTCCTACTGTTATCATCTAGAAACCTCTTTTCCAAATATATAAAATTAACCCATTTATTTTATCTGTTGATTCAGCTGTTCTAATGGAGATTAAAACGTCTGTTTTATTCTTTAATAGTAAGTAATTTTTGGAAAAGAAACAAAAATTTATTTCCATCAAAACATTTAAATCTAAGAAGCCCTATATAGAATACAATAAGTAGTATTATATAAATGATAAGGAGGCAATAAAATTGGAAAAAATTAATAAAAGAAAAATGTTGGTAATAGGAGTACTATTCCTATTGCTGGGGGCAAGTACCGTAATTGGTGTCAGCGCGTCTAACACCAATGGACAAAATTCTGTATCGATACAACGAACTACTCCGGCTATCCAAAAAGATATTGTTGCACAAACAAGTCTCGTTGGTAACGTGAAAATTTCACCTAATGCAGGGAATGATTATCATCCAAGAATGGCAACAACTGCTACTGGTACCATAGTTATCGTTTATGAAGAAGAAGCAGATATATTTACCAAGGACATGCCTGTTGTATATTCGCCTGATAATGGACAAACATGGACACAACAATTTTTATTCAACTCAGTTGACTTTCAAGGTTCTGGACTGTTACAATACCCTGATATAGTTTACAACGCTCCAAATGATCTACTGTTTACGGTTGCAATCGACCCAAACGCAGATCAGTATAATAACGAAATGTACCTTATTCCCGGAGATATCGCAACTGCTACAGCGGCAAATGGATATGCCATATCCGGAACTAGTTCATCAGGTTATTGGGATTGCGCAGGGACATGTACAAATAACTTCTTCTTATCACTCACGACTGAAGACTATTCAGGAACCTTATTACAAATACTTGGACTTGGATGGTTTACATCTCCCGACTTTGCATATCCACCAGGTTTAGGCGGTTACTACTACGATGGTCAATCACTATTACACATGTCTCCTGTTTCGCAATTAGAAATGAGTCATAGTACAAACAGAGTATTTACTGTCGGTGAAGTCATTGTTGGATCAGACCTTTATGTCGCGATGAAATCAGGAACAGCGGACGAAGCTCTTATAACAAGTGGAGAGCAACAAAACGGAATGGATAAATACGGCGATGTTGAGCAAATGCCTGCAGCATTCGTTGGTTTTGGATCCGATCCTGATGTCTCAGGAAGTGGCAGCAACGTATGCGTTGTGTATGTGCGGGATGGTAATGTAATGTGCAGCCGTAGCTCCTGCGGAGCGCTCTATGAGACAGGTTTTAGCTGGCAAGAATCTACCATAGAAACTGGTGCAAGTACTCCTGCAGTATATATGCAAGGAGACAATGCAATCTGTGCTTACGTGAAAGGTGGAAATCTTTACGCTAAGTTATCTAGCGATGACGGCGCAACATGGGGAACAGCAGAAAAACTCAATGATGTGGATGGAACGGTCGTTGATGAAAAAGGATCAGTTTGTGTTGACAAACTCGGAGTTGCATTTGAAGATAACAGAAATGGAAATATTGATATCTACTTTGCAGCTAAGAAAGGGGCTCCCTCAGCAGAACTAGTTATCGAATCAATATCTGGTGGAGTTGGTGTCAGCGCAGTTGTTAAAAATACTGGTGATGCAGCTGCTACAAGTGTTGCTTGGACCATTTCATCAACTGGCACGATCTTTGTAGGCAAAGAGAAAAGTGGGACAATAGCGACTCTTGCACCTGGTGCATCAGTCACGATAAAGTCTGGTCTCATGCTAGGATTTGGTAGTATAACGACAACAGTAACAGTAGGTACAGCATCAGCCTCAAAAACTTTCAAACTACTCTTAATCTTAGTGAAATAGGGATAAAAACTATTCCCACCTCTTTTTTTTTTTATCTTGTCAGTAATTTAACTCTTGTTATCCAGCTGTAATAAATTATAGGGTGACTGATGTTTATTGAATTGAACTGTTTTTTAGGTTGAGGTAGTGATATGTTCCTTGCCTTAAAAGCAGAGCTTCATGTCTCTGGTAGTTATAAATTGGATAATCATCGAGAAAGAAGTGGGGCATTCATTGATTTCTGATGTACTGCAGGTATGGTTTCTGTGCCAGTATTGTCTCCGTAGCGTTATATTTTCCTGATCTCTAAAAACTTCCATTTGATTACCGATATTGAAACAATGATTCTTCTCGGAACTTTTTGTACTGGCGGCTCCTTTTAGAAAGAACAATGCTTAAGTTCACGTTTATGCATGAGGCAGGGATTGTTCTGCATTCTATCCGCACAAGTTTTGCAGGAGCTATGGGTTATGTGTGCTGAGCTGTGTGGTTGCTTCGCAGTTCCTCGTTGGCCTAGTATAAACTTACGCTAACCAACTTACATGGCTATTGGTATAAAGTTTAGTTCTTGCTGAACTCAGTGTGTTCTATCTTAATGAGAATCACGTTATATTTTTCTATCCACTATTCATAAGGTTATTTAGTGAGGATGCATTATCCGCGAGGAAGACGAGGGTTTCTTTGTAGCAAGCTCTTGAGCAATATATAAAAAGATTACATCGATGAAGTTGCTGTACCTCATAAAGCTTAATTCATCCAGTATAGCTCATCCAAACCAAATAGTACTAGACCGACTGCTCACCCGTTAGGTTTAATGGTGATTATTGGACTCCTTTTATCTGACGTTAGACTGATGGGAAATATATATGTTCGTTCTTTGCCGAGGTTACCTCTAGTTATTTACTATGTTACTACGTGAGTGTGCATCAATGAGTGTCCCACTTCCCCTCTTGATGATTATCCGACTCCAGGATTGATAGAGACATAATACCTCGTATTTACGGCGAGAAGCATATCACTACCTTTATTACCTAAAAACAGTTAAAATTCACTGAACATCTGTTGATCAATAATTATTACAATTATATCACGAATTAATTTTTTGATAATATATAAAGAAAAAAAGAGAAGGTTATAGGTTTTATAACCCTGTCACGAAGAATATGAGTAGTTTTTCGCTAGCTGTTTGTGTTGCTGTACCTGCTGTTACTGTTGTCGTTATACTACCAAATCCTAGCATGAGACCAGACTTTATCGTGACTGATGCACCAGGTGCAAGAGTCGCTATTGTCCCACTTTTTTCTTTGCCTACAAAGATCGTGCCTGTTGATGAAATGGTCCAAGCAACACTTGTAGCAGCTGCATCACCAGTATTTTTAACAACTGCGCTGACACCAACTCCACCTGATATTGATTGGATAACTAGTTTTGCTGATTGGTTGTCGTTTTCTGTAATTTTTAGTGATGGATCACCGAACAGGTTCGTTTCGTAGTAACACCATCGAATACATGATCGGCCGATAATGGGGAGGTTGTCTTCTTTAGAATCATGATTCGCTCTCCCGATTTCCGAGATCTTTTCGTTGAATACTGCATCCCAGAATTGTCGATGCAGCCGTTGTGAATCTCCGTCTGTGCTATACGACCAGAAGAAGCCATAGCGAGCGTTCCAGATACCTGCAAACGCAGCATGAGTTGTTTTAACGGTGAAATGTTCTGCGATGCAATCGTCGTCATCAAAACCACCAGCCATACAGCCTTGAGAATAGATGAAACATGTACGGTTCGGTGGATTGGTGAGAGCATCGACATCATACGTGCCGAGTTTCATATTATACTCATATGACGAATGACCAAGGTGATTGAGGATATGGACACCGTTATTAATAACGGAAATGATATCTGATGCTGTCCAGTCGTCTTCTGGAGAGTCGTATAATTTATTAATGGTATAGTTGCTCGCAGGGATACCGACTGTGGTATATCCATCGTCGTTTGAACCATTCACAAGTTGATCCAGATACACGCTGCTGTAGCTTGCGATACCGTAATCCCCAAGATACTCGCCTACGAGATTTATACGAGTGAAGAACTCGTTCTGTGAATCTTTATTGATATAGGCTATTGTTTTTGTGACAAAATTATTCGCAT
Organism: uncultured archaeon; assembly: GCA_902384685.1. Classification (GTDB taxonomy): domain Archaea; phylum Thermoplasmatota; class E2; order DHVEG-1; family DHVEG-1; genus SM1-50. Next base: position 31,891 of record CABMCU010000026.1, read on the forward strand.
CTGCTGTGTTGTCGACACAAGCTCTACCTACGTAGACTTCTGCAATGAGGTCAACGTCACCTCCGTTTTCGCCATCGTGTGGCTCACCCCAATTCCCATCGCCATCGTAGTTATATGGTCCATCGAGACATGCATAGTAGAGATCTGCGGGCATGATATCCTCGTAATATGTGACGTTTTCATCCATGCCGGAAACCCAGAGGAGCGGAGCGGGAATCACAGAGTCATCACCTCCGATGAGTACATATTCGATCCCCCAATTTGTATAGGCATCTCTGATGTAGTTACGGATGCTTTCAAGATCACTGCCACCGATGTCAGTAAGTGTTTTAATAACGGTTTCGACACCCGTTGCGTCATGCGCTTGTTTCAAAGGCTCAAAACTGCTTTTTAATGTATTGGTGGTAATGATGAGAAGATCGTAGTGGTCAGAGAGAGTCGATAAAGATGTGTATTCTTGGTCATATTGAAGAGATATCCAAGGGTTATCAACTTTCTGTTGTACCTCTTTTTTATCCTGCTCGAGCCCTCGGTATAACGCTGATTGTACACCAGTAGCAACCGTTTTTACTGAGACATCCAAGCTTTTATAATAAAAAAGTTCCCCGGTTACAGGGTTATATTGAACAGGATGTAAAAGGAGGACGAGGATTTGATATCCACGAAAATGATGGATGCCAACTTGAGTGAAGAGTTTCCCAGGGTATGCTGCATTAACATGATAAATCCGCTGATTAGGAATGGGTATCGGTAGGTTCTCTGTTTGTGAAGTCGGAATCGCTTGACTCGTTGGTTCTACCAAGAGTCCTGATCCAAGAACGATTTGCTCCCCAGGTATAATGTCTATTTCGCTAATCTTTGTTTCTGGAGGTAAAAGAATAAAGGCACCTTTTGATGGTATTTTTGGTTCTCCAGCGTTCCCAGCGGCATAGCAATCAAGTAAGTTGACTCGATCGTAGAGAGTTCCTGCAATATTGATAGTTTCAATGGTAGGGTTGGTAAAAGTATAGGTCAATTTGATATCGTTAGTTAGTGTGGCCTGATTTGACTGTGCTAGAGCAGTAAATATCATCAGACAGGAAATCGAGGCGACAAGACACTGTTTCCAAGTTTTTTTATATGGTTTAGCGTCTCTGTTCATAATTTATCCCCTATATTTATGAGATATAAGCATCCCATATATATATAAATATGGATGGTGAACGTAAAGCACTAATTTGCTCTCTCTATAGAAGCTCTTATCTCACAATGATCTTATCTTCATTAAATTTTCATCAGATTATATGTTAAATAAAAAAAGTGTTTTTTTCATTGATATGAATCATCAATTAAGTCTTTATTATATCTTTTTAAATCCTCGTTGCACATACTGTCGGATAGAAAGGACCATGCGATCTCGTCGGTAGGTTAGTGGTAGAGTAAGTCCTTCCCCCCATGTTTTTTTCTTTTTAATTTCTGAGAGAATCGTATCAATCCGTAGATCTGTTGAATCAACAACCGTATAAGCATAACCCGCATAAAGAGGATCATGGGAGTCGCTCCCTCCGGTTCCTCCAAGATTGAACATACGAGCAATTTTTGCAGATTTCAGGTTTGTACTAGGGACACTACACCCATTAAACACTTCGATAGCTGATACTTTTGTTTGAATTCCTTTTAGTTTCTCTTTTTTGATACCAGAGAGAAGTCGAAAGAGATGAGGTACAATAGGTTCCCCACCCGCATCAATGACGCGTTCTACGGTTTCTTCAACGGAAAGACCTCGTTCTATGTTCTCCGTAATATTAAATGCAAGCAGGTGTCCGTCTGCGGTTGAAATTTCTGTGCTAGGGATAACGAGGAAATCTTTGGGTGCGATCTTTTGTGCTGGTATACATCCCTTGATCGTATTATGATCGGTCAGAGCCATCCCTTGGAGACCTCGTTTCTTAAGTGATTTGACTAGGTCCTCAGAAGACCCAGTTGCATCATTAGAAAAACAGGAATGAAGATGTAGATCTAATTTTAACATATGAGACTCAACCGATGGCACTTGGTAGGTTCAGTTCCTATTAGAAATTTACGGTTCCACAACAGCATCTTCTGTTGTTTCAGAAGAATCAGATAAAAAGAAAGTGTTAAATAAGACAAGGGTATTGTCCTGGTTCGGGCGAGGCAAATTTATGATATTCGAGAAAAATAAACAATTAAGTACACATAAATTTGGTGAGTTAGAACTTGTTGATAAATCATTGTTTTTCATCTGTACAAACAGGCGAGATAACTAAGTTTATCCATTCCATTTTTTATTCACTTTCTTTAAGAAAATTATTTAAATGTTTACCTTATAACAAAGTTCTACTCAGTGAATATTTTTAAACTAAGGGCGATGTGAAATGGAGAAAATTGGGATGGATTACAAGGTATCGATAGAAGATAAAAGAGTTGGTACTGGAATTGAAGGTCTTGATGGTCTGTTGCAAGGTGGCTACCCAACAGGGAGTGTCACCTTAGTTGCAGGAACTCCTGGTACTGGGAAGACTATTGTATGTTTTCAATACCTTAACGCAGGAATTAAAAATGGAGAAAAATGTTTGTATTTGACCTCTGATGAACGGATTCACAACCTAGTCAATCAAGCCAAGAAATTTGGGTTTGATTTTGATGCAGCGATGAAAAGCGATCAGCTAAAAGTAATGTACCTTGATTTGGAGAAACACGCGGTTCATAAACAGATGGAAGAAGAGGTCCGAAATGGAAAGTATTCACGAGTTGTTCTTGGCTCACTAACACAACTCTAAGAAATGCCGGTGTGGGTGGTGAACCGAGGATCAGAGATAATCCCCACAGATGATCTCATGGGAAGCGCACCCATTCCTCTTGATTCAATTCAAGCAACGCGGATGCATGTTCGTCGACTTCTGTCTATTCTTGAGGAAGATGAATGTACCGCACTGGTGACGTCAGAAATTGCTGAAGGATCTCGGAATCTCTCAAGGGATTCGGTCTCTGAATTCCTTGTTGATGGTATCCTTGTGCTTGATTTAGATCCTTCGATGGACCGCAGGAAACTCACCATACGCAAAATGCGCGGGACTAAACATACGTTAAAACCACGTGATATCGAAATAAACAGCAAAGGCGGCATCCGGGTTCTTTAACCTCTTTTTTTTTACGAAAAAGACAAAAGATAAAGAATCCTTCCCCTGTTATCGATTTGCTATGAATGAAAGAATTCTCCCTAGTCCAGTGCTGCAAACACTCTTTGTTTCACGAGAAACAAGCAATTGTCCGTTGATCTCTGAGATGATAAAACTTGGTAAAAGACTCGAAGAGATCGGACTTGTTGACAAGGAAACAGGTATTGTAAGTCTTAATTATGGTAAACGCCTTCTTATTAACGCAAAAAACATTGATGTTAAAAAGATGAATCAACAAGACGTCGTAGAGATCGTTGATTATGATCCTCTGAAGAACGTTATGATGGTGATAGGAACAAAAAACCCATGTTTGGAGACACCAGTGCACTGGATCATTCAAAAAGCGCGTCACGATATCAACGCACTTCTGCAGATCAACAGCACAACCTTATTTGAAAGACTTAAAGGAACACTTCCAACAACAGAAAAAGAAACCCAACCAATAACACTTGATCGTGCAAAAGAAATCTTAAAGACACTACGAGCCGGAAAAACAATTCTGATAAAAAATGAAGGAATCTTATTTGTAGGGATTAACATAAAAGAAATACAAGAGACCCTTCTTAATTATCTAGGAGTACAGAAATGAACATAAATGGAACGCAGTACCGAGCGATATGGCAAGATGGGAACGTCATTCAATTTATTGATCAGAGGAAACTACCATATTCCTTTGAGATCTTTACCGCAAGAACTGTCGATGATGTTGCCTTTGCAATCAAAGAAATGGTGGTTCGTGGTGCCCCAGCTATTGGTGCTGCCGCTGCGTATGGTATGGCTCTCGGAGAAAAAGAAGCTCAAAAATCTGCAGACATCTTAAGATCATCCCGTCCCACCGCCTATGATCTCTTCTATGCTATTGAATATATGGTACACGCGATCAGTCATAGAGAAAATGCATTTGTTGCTGCATCAACCTACGTTGAAGATATCATAACCCGCTGCAAGAAAATAGGGGAGAACGGCGAGAAGCTCATCAACGACAACACGAGGATTTTAACACATTGTAATGCCGGTGCGTTAGCCACGGTGGATTACGGTACGGCACTCGCGCCGCTACGAGCAGCTCATGAAAAGAACAAAAAAATTTTTGTGCTCGTGGATGAAACACGGCCACGACTCCAAGGGTTATTAACCGCTTGGGAACTCTATCAAGAAAATATTCCTCATGCACTTATTGCTGATAATGCGGCCGGATATTTCATGAAAAACAAAGAAATCGACCTTGTGATTGTTGGTGCGGATAGGATTGCAAAAAACGGTGATTTCGCAAACAAAATAGGGACCTATGAGAAAGCAGTGCTTGCCAAGGAAAACGATATTCCTTTTTATATCGCTGCACCGGTGAGTACATTTGATCCGAAGTTAAAAGATGGATCACAGATTGTTATTGAAGAACGTGGGAGAAAAGAACTTACAGAGATTAAAGGCACGACTATAATGCCTGATTGGATATCGGTAAAAAACCCTGCGTTTGATGTCACACCCCAGAAATATGTTACTGGATATATCACTGAGAGTGGGATACGGAAAAAATGGTTGTAACAGCGAAGAAAACCATCTATGAACAAACCGTCCTTTGATAAATATCGCAGAAGAACTAACTTTGTAATGGATGTGCATGACACTGGAAGGTTGGGTCAAGGTTGATGGTGAGTAATTTTTTTTGTTGGGTCCTAGAGAAAAGTTTTTGGACACTAGTAAGGTTGCTCAGTGCTGTGTCATAGTTGGAAAGCATCTATTATTCGCAAGATTCAAAGTCTTGTAAAAACCATCTATTTAGGGATATAAAAATAAGAAATCTGAAAACCCCGTGTTTTCAAATTATACAAAAATGATAATAAAAGAAAAAAATAAAAAAAGAAAAAAAGGGTAGGGTTTATGCTAACTTGGTTACGAAGAATAATAATAGTTTTCCACTTACTGTTTTAGTCACAGAACCTGCAGTTATGGTAGCGCTAATCGTACCAAATCCAAGCATGAGGCCCGTCTTTATCGTGACTGAGGCACCAGGCGCAAGAGTCGCTATTGTCCCACTTTTTTCTTTGCCTACAAAGATCGTGCCAGTTGATGTAATGCTCCAGTCTACATTCTCCGCGGCTCCAGTGCCACTATTTTTTATCACAGCACTGACTCCGACGCCACCTGAGACCGATTCAATACCAAGGATTGGTGTCTTGATAGTCATAGGTGCGAAATAAATTGTATTGTCTGACTCGTAAGCAGAGCCCATCAGACATACATCAGTACTTTGAATACTTTCCTCTACTGATACTTGCTCTGGTGTGGACCAAGTGGCTCCTCCATCTTCAGTGACGGTAGAATATACAACTCCGCTCTTAATGAATTCACATACTGCCTTGTTTTGGCCATAATGTGATATTCTCGGTTGTTCTGCACCTGTGATAATTGTTGTTTCAGAGAAAGTACCATTATGCACCGGATCATCAGCATGGTACGCAATAATGTTTCCAGCTCTTTCTGAGACAATGATAACATTATCTTTATATGCGGAAACATCAAGGTTATTATTATTTCCTGATGTTATTAAATGCGTCTCCCAAGCGTTTTCATGAATAGGAGATCCTTGATATGTGCCCCATTGTCCAAAGTCCATCATAAACAGATAGATATCGAGATATCCTGAATTATTATAGTCAACATAATTGTATACAGCATAGCTAATTAACGTATCTTGATCTATATCTGAACTTGTAGATGTTCCACCATTTAGTGTACCCGGTGTATCCGTTAATGTATAAATCCATGCACTATACTCAGAACCACTGATGTACGAAAAGAAACCTGTTTGTCCACCTATATTACCGTGATCTCCAATCATTGAATAACAACCAAACGCCCATGCATTTTCTGCTGGATCAGCGGCGGTATAACCTCCACATGCTACATCAATAAAGTTTGTATAACCAGCACCTACATCATTCCAGGTATAATATGGACAATAATATCCCGTTGTTTGATCAGAAGGATCTGAAATTTGTATTGCATACCCTGCGCCACCATCGTTATCTAAACCATTAGGGCACATAGTTGCAATCAGTCTTCCATCTCCACAACCATCAACATCTGGTAGCGTCGGTGGTTCTTCAATCGTCCAGCCGATACCATCAGACCATGTTGTTCCTGCATCCATGGATGCTGAAAAGTAAACGTTTGGTGAATCGACATCATTCCATCCTAATACCATGGCAGATCCACTATTTGCAATTGCCGGGGTAATTCCTGGAAATAGAGAGGTACCTAACGTGTTCGAAGGTTGTGAACATATCTTTTTATTTTCTAAAGTTTGAGGATTAGCAAGATCTGTGGGTTTAATATTTGTTTTATTTGTTTGTGTTATCACTTTATTTGTAGTTGTCTCTGGTGCTTGTGCGATAATATTCACGGTAGACAGCATTAACAGCCCAACAATAACCAACGTTATTGTTTCTAGATAGATTGTTTTTTTTATGCTTTTCATTTTATTTCACCTCTATCAAAGGGGAAAAAGAAAAAAACTGATTATTTCCTATTTTTTCTGCAAGAAAAATTAGTCTGGTTAGTGTACTAATTCATTATTTTAATTTTTCTTGTTGTATATCCCCCTAATTTATTGATAGCATATTCCAATATTTACTTCTTTGTTTGATAATTAATATTAGGCTATTGGTATTTAAATTTTTGGTTAAATTTTTTAGACAATGGCTAAAGAATAAGCACCATTTTTTTTTAAAAAGAATCATAAAACAGAAACGCCATTATTCATAAGATATAGTTATATTACGAAACAGCGGATTGTTTCTAGAATATTGTTTTCGATGCTTATGTTTTTTATTCGAATGGTGTGTGAAATAAAAGAATGGAGAGTGTATTATTCTACCAGGGATATTTTTGCACGTCCAATTTCAAGATGATTCCCGACGATTCGTATATAACAATAATCATCCTTTCCTATATATAGTGGTTCGTCGCTGAGATAGGAGTTTATTCTTTCAATGATTTGGTCGCGTGGTACAATATCAGTAATGGTTTCATTTATTTCATTTATTTCGTGGTTTTCAATCTCTTCTGTTTTCATATTCGTTCCTTCTATCTACAATTTTGAAACAATTTTTTCTTTAAAAACATATCCTGGGAAACGGGTAACAAATGTTCAATATCATCGAACGGTTGTGATAAAAATCATTTTTGAAGTCTTTAAAATCAATTAAACTAATTACGTGCTGTACCTCGATGTAAATAAAAGTGAGGAGCACATATTTTTTTTTATTGCCGTGATAAATTTCCGAATTGGTATTTAGGCTGCATATCTTTATATAGTAATTTTGCTAAAAATTAACATGCTAACATTTATCAAATTGGGGTAAAGGAGAGAAACCATGCCCAAAAAAAACGTTATACTTGAATTAGAGCCAAATTACCTCGAAGATGAGGCTTTGGAATATGAAATAAAAATGATCGATAACACGCTTGATGAAGGATTACAATGTAAAACAGATGATGGTGATGTCTGTGTTGGAAAATACGAAGATTTGCACGGTAAAAAGAGAAAAAAACCTCGATCGAAGTATTTTATGAATCGGATTAAACAGAACAGGGCCGTATCTGAAATACTAGGAACATCTCTTATGTTAATTATGGTTATATCGACATTTGGTGTTATATATAACAATGTTTTATCGACTCCTCCACCTAGTAATCCTCCCAATGTAACGATTATTGGTACGG
>CABMCU010000027.1 GCA_902384685.1 uncultured archaeon
GACCATTTCGTGGGTCGATATGTTTTAAGCAGAATGGTTTGCGTTCCTTCATGTTACACTATCATAAAATGTACCTTATCGGATACCCCCATCTTTAGATGGATTTATTTTGGGAGGATGTCATTTAAGAAAATTTAAAACGAGACCTTAACAGCACGAAAGAAAAAATCATCTAAATTAATCATATAAAGAACAATTACAATAAACCTACAATCCGATTTTCAAAAATCTGAAGATTTTTTTTGTAGTCCTTTACATATTCAAAAGAAAAATCATATATCACATCTTTTAGAATCAACGGCTCAGGTGCTGCAACCTGAAAATCAACCTTCATATCCGGGTGTTCCAACGCATCACGAATCTGTTCATTCGACAGGACACCGTTTCCTCTTTTTTCAAGCGCAGACACAATCCGACGAATCTGATTCCAGAGAAAGGTCTGTGCATAAAAATCAAGAATCAAAAAATCCTTCTTTTCAGCGATAATAATGTTGTTAATAGTTCGAATCGGGTTTTTTAACGGTTCGACCCGCGCGAAATTCTGAAAGTTATGCTCACCAATAAACAACCCTGCAGCAGAAAGCAGCGCATCAACATCAAGATCGTTTCTTCTCAGATAATACCGGTATTCCCTTTGTTTTGCATGACGAGGATAAAAACCTGGCTCAACCTGTTGAGCCCCATAAATAAAAATATCTGATGTCTCCGTTGTTAACTGTCTAAAAATCTTTTCTTTTGAGCACACAATATCAAATGCGCATACATTACCCAAAGCAGACACACCTTGATCAGTACGACTTGCAGTACGAAAATACGATGTCTTCGCATCACCAAGAATCTCACGATCAATCAACAGATCCAAGAGCGCTTGTTCAATGGTTCGCTGACCCGGCTGCCGTGCATACCCTGAAAAATTTTTTCCATCATAAGCAAATTTTAGTGCGACTCTCATACACACACCGAAATTGTTACTCTCATAAAACAGTTCTGATACAGAAGAAGATAATACTTTAAAAACCAAAAGGATACGACACAAGAATAGTATGCCAAGAAAAAAAGAAATCAAAGAAAAACTCACGACAGTCGACACAGAGAAAGGGAGGATATCGTTAAGAAAAAATCTAGTATTAAAAGATGGAACAACGATACGAATCGAACCCGTGAACGGCAAAGAAGATCCCAGAGAATTCCAACGTTTTATCAACACGCTGACCAAAGAAGGAACCTACCTCCTTGTTGACAAACCAGTGACACTCAAAGAAGAAAAACAATGGTTACAAACCCAGATTCAGGCACAAAGAAAAGGAGATCAAATCTACCTTAAGGCACTTGTAAACGGTCACCTCATCGCAGATTGTTTTGCAAAACCAGGCTTCGGTCGAAACAGAGGGAATATCAACCTTGGTATTGCCGTTGCGAAAAACTGGAGAGGAAAAGGCATCGGTCACATGCTTATAGAGGAAATTATCGTACGTTCCGAACAGAAATGGCATCCAAAAAACATTTACCTACATGTTGTTTCCGCTAATAAAAAAGCACATCAACTCTACGAGTCACTTGGTTTTCTCCAAATCGCTCAGCTCCCACAATGGTTTGAATACAATACAACGTATCTCGATGAATATATCCTTATTCTTGACAAAAAGCGTTTTCAACAGGAAAAGAAAAAAGCTGGTATTCGATAGTTTTGTTAAGGGACTAAAAAAAGGTAACCATCAAGTTTCACGGTTTTCATCATTGTAGTCTCAACAGAGAGGGTTTTTGGTTTCCGTATCTCAACTGTGGTATAGGTTTTAGAATCCATCAGTTGAATCTCATTTTTTGACTGACTGACTACAATCATTTCTTTAACGAGTTCTTTACCACCGTATATCCTTGATGGTTGAATGTCTTTCCCATCAATCACTTTCTCGATCCACGTTGAGAGTTCAAGCGCACGGACCTTATTCGCATGAAGCGACACAATAGAGAAAAACGATTTGTCAAACGAGAAGAAATCACCTTTACGATACGCCGGTATACGTATAAGATAGGTCATGCGGTAGATTTGTCTACTATCTTTCATCCCGGCAGAGGATGCTGATTGTTTGAAGTCACCACCAAATTGCTCCTGAATTTTTTTAGCAATCGAAAGCGCGGTTCCTTTTTCACTGAGGAAAAAATAAAGACCTTCACGCTTTTTAGCAATATCTGTAATAAATAATCCTCGTTTGCCGCTCGCTTGAAATTGTTCGACCAGGGTTTCAACAGTATTTTGAAGGGTCTTCAACTCAGTGTTTGTGAACGTTCGTTGTTCAGCTCGAATCTGTATAGTCGCTTCATAATACCCTCCAGCTTCCCGAGAACAAATATCACAGGTATTATGTCTGATTCGCACTGTAAGGGGGTGCCGCTCAGTAATCATTTGATCCTCAAGAGAACCTGAGATGAATACCATACAAGCGAGTATCCTCTCCTGTTCTTTACACATGGTTTGTATTTCAACATGTTTAAGTTCAGGATTGACAGTAAACGCATCTTTCACGCACCGTTTCAGGACATCGTCAAAAGTCTCTCGAAGCCACGTATTTTTATATTTATAAGATGAACAACGAGGGCACATAACAATATCAAGGATTGCTGGTCCTTTGGAAAATTGTGTAGCTTTCAGATAACAGCTGAGGCAAACCCCGTTTCGAAAGATTGGTACATCATTCCCACATTCAACGCAAAACATGTTTTTGTTCCGTTCCTATTAGGATCATTGCACGAGATATACGCGATAGATTATTAACATAATGTTTAAAGGAGTTCATAGATAAAATTTTAATTATCTCGTTTGTATTCTCTACTCCATCTGGAGTAATTTTTTATTTATAATTCTTCCGACAAACAAAAGAATGATACCAACTGCCAATCCTTTCCTCAATAAATAATTTCCACACATTTTTATCCCCTATTCGATACCATAAGAATAACCATCCCATTTTTAAAAAAATAACCATCTAAACCATAACGACATGTTCTGTGATTATCTATACAAAAAAAAGAAAAAAAGGGAAATTTGTTAAAACCCTAGCAACGGCCTTAGTATCGGGAAGGCGTATGAAAATCGTCCCATAATTCTTTCAATCAGTTCTAAAAACAGTGAAGTACTGTATGCTGTCACTGTTGGCATCGTCACTTTAAGTTGGCCCCAATCGCTCAATGAATCATACGTATCTTTTGCTTGACATTTAATGGTCAATATACCTCTTTTCGAAAATGTATGGCTCACAATAACCACTTGACCGGAATGATAAGGACCAATCCATCCTGTAACGGGAGATCCGTCACCCCATTCAATCCAGTAATAGACATCATCCCCATCAGAGTCAACTGCGATAAAATTATAGTTATATGATTCCCTTACTTTTCCACTAGCGGGACCATCAATGGTTGGTTTACTAGGTGGTGGACTTGTTGTGGTGAAGGTATACCATTTTCTTGTATACAGACCGCTACCAGCAGGATCAGTCGCATTGACCCATACTTTATACGTAGTTGAATTTGTAAGCCCAGAGAAAGAAATTGATTCAGTCTCATTTGTAGCGCCAGTTCCACCTGAAGTATGTCCGTTACTGCAATGAATAGTCCACGAAAACGTATCACCCTCAGCATCATTGATTGGGATTTTCCAGCTAAAGCTTAGAGGATTGTTCTTTGAACCATTTGCTGGAGAGGGTGTGCCAAAAACCGGTGGATAGCTTACTTTTGTGGTAAAGTTGTACCATTTTCTCGTATAATTACCACTGCCTGTAGGATCAGTCGCATTCACCCAGACCTTGTATGTAGTTGAATACGCAAGTCCAGAGAGCACAAGTGCTTTCGTTCCATTGGTGACATTAGTTCCGCTATTGACTTTTCCATTACTACATTGGATGGTCCAGGAGAATACATCTCCGTCAGGGTCATTGATCGAGATACTCCAGATAAAACTCACAGAGTTTTTGCTTGAATCGTTGGATGGTGTTGGTGATCCGAAAATAGGTGGTTCATTTACTTTTGTGGTGAAGGTATACCATTTTCTTGTATACAGACCGCTACCAGCAGGATCAGTCGCATTGACCCATACTTTATACGTAGTTCCATTAGTAAGACCAGAGATGCTGAGTGATTTGGTCCCATTTGTAGCACCAGTTCCACTGGTAGTATGTCCGTTACTACATTGAATAGACCACTAAAACGTATCACCCTCAGGATCATTAATCGAGATAGTCC
>CABMCU010000028.1 GCA_902384685.1 uncultured archaeon
CCTTTGTTATTATTAGGATAAATCTCTGCAGTTATGCTTGGCTTGTTCGAATAATCTAATTCAATAATCTTATCAGTCAACCTCCAATTTCCGGCCATATAAAATGTATATAAAAAAACATGTCTCAACGAATCATTTTCTTTTTTAATATATTGTAGGGCGTTTAGGAAAGCAATAAAAAGACCATGAATACCTCCGGTATATTTCCATGCGTGAATTCTCACATCGCTATGATCTGCTTCTTGCTGAGAAGTATATTTTGCTAGAACCTTTACATCCCGATCCGGTTTTTCTGGTAACACGAGCGCGGGTCCACCCCACCATCTAATCCGTACAGAGTACTTTGTAAAATCTGAAAATATTGGATGATCTCTACATAGCTGAAAGTCTAACGGAGCACCTCCCATATGAGTCCGAATACCATCAACTGTTTCTCCAGGGGCAAAAGAGAATACATATGCTAACGCACCGATTTTCTCGGGATAGTTTTTTTGAAGTGGATAAAAAATCGGTAATGCTATCGATTTATAATAGGATGAAACGCATGAGACACCAAGAGAGCTTTTATTATATTGCCTCTCTAAAAAAGAACGAGGTTTTTTATCTCCTGTTTTTAAATCTGTTATTAGTGCGGCTCCACCACATATCCCGATATATCCCCCACCATTCTTGATAAATGCTGAGATATTCTTTCTCCATTTTTTCACCTTCTTTGAAAAAAGAAAACCTTTCGTAAGAGCCTGCCCATCTCCTACACCACCTCCTGGAACAAGGAGAACATCAAACTCTGATGTATTCAGTTGTCCCTTTATGATATCCTTATCAAAAATATACTTTACATTAAATGTATAAGTTTTATTGTGAATTGTCCATGTATAATTCTGTAGTATTATCGGAAAGAAATGTTTTCCAGATCCCCAACCCAATGGTTCTTCTGCTAGTATCGCTACTCGTATTATTCGATTTTCATGATTCTTTTTGGAATTTTTATCTTTACTATGAATTGATGAGGAGGACATTTGTTTCACGTTGGTGGTGTGTACCTCCAGTGGTCAATAGTAAATTTCCAATTTTTATTGACATGGTGTACAATTTTTTCATCAATAGTATAGACGTTTGTTTTGTAACCTGATTGTTGTTCAAGGTATTTCTCCATTTTAGGTAATGCGTCTTCGAAGCCAGATAATTTTAGTGTTGAATATATTTTTTTAATCTGTTTTATTGGATTTGATATAAGATCTTCATATTTTATTTCAATAAGCTTATTTTTTTGGATTTGTTCTTGTTGTTTAAAATAGCTGTCCATAAGTCGAATATAATTGTTTATTACTTGTTTTTCTAGTTCCTCTACAGAGACGTTTTGTAATGCGAGCTTATTTAATACGTTCTTTCTCATTTTTTTTGTTGAAAGATATACTGTATACGGATTCCGATAAATATGTATAAAATTTGCTTCGGGAAAAAGTTCAAGTAAAGTAGTGATACGAGCGGTGTTTGGAGGATTTTTTGACAGAAGTCTTTTTCCATGATTCGCAAATGTCATCGTTTTTATAAATTGTTGATAGGTTGTTTTCCATTGGTTTTTTTCTTTAGTGGTCATATCATAAAAATGTATAGATTTTAAATATTGTTCTTCAGCATTTTTTGGGAAATGCAAACAATGGAAAAATGACCAAGGATATAATACTGCAAGTGCTGCTTCATCTTCATAAGGTCCATCCATATCAACTTTTATTGCATCCATAGGTCTTTCAGATGGGAGAAATCTCGAGAGAAATTTTTTTATCGGGTCAAGGATTAAAAAACTATCTGGTAAAAGGGTATTCCATAAGGAGACATAGCAAAATTGCGGATCCTGACATAAAAGCTCATGGAGATAGGTTGTCCCACTTCGCCAGTGACCGATAATAAACACTGGAGGATGTGATATATCTGTTGTGTTGATTTTTGAGATGTATTTTATTTTAAAAAGCATTCGTACAGGTGTCGTTAATATAGATGTTAAAGTGATAAAGATCGCTTTATTTAGATACTCTCTGTCTACTCCTCCATTTTTTTCTAATAGTTGTATCCAGTTTCTTATGGATATGCCAAAGAGTGGATGTTGGACAGTTCGATTATTTTTTTGTTTTTTCTTATCGTTTATTGTTTTCATTCGCATTTCTCTTTTTATTCCATAATTAGACGGTGAGGTTTTTCTCAAAAACACGATTACGTTTATAAAGTGTAGCACCAGTTATAGCGATAGTTGTACGGGCAATGGAATTTTCTTCATCAATCCATCCAACCTCAGCACCGATGTACCCGCGGTTTTTCATTTCTTTTAATATTTTATAATTTAAAAGAGATCCAATATTTAGATCACGGAATTCTTTTTTGACACCAATAAAATGTAATTTACCTACATTTATCCGTCGTTTCTTGCAAAGAAACAGCAGCATTTGAAAAAAACCGAGTCGCCCATTCATGTTCTGAAATATCTGATTGTAATCCGGTGTTGACCAGATGTACGCAATTGATGAATCTTTGATTTCCGCAATTAAAAATAATCGAGAATCAACAAACCATCGTAATTGTTTGACCCCGAAACGTGTCTTAACTTCCTCTGCAGGAACAGGTACAAACCCCCAATGATCTGAAAAGGTTTCTAAAAAAAGTTCGACCCACCATTTCAGTTCTTTCCGAGTTCGCAGGCGATTAAATGGACGAATTTTTACATCTAATGCAATACTTTGACGTGTTTTTTCTTCAAGTTTTTTGGGAATCGGTTTTGTTAAATCGATGTAATAAAAGAGTTGATCCTTGACTTTTTTCATACCAAAATTTTTAACATATGCGATATAATATGCTGGTGAATATGAAGAAAGGACGCATGGTCGTGAGTTAAACCCAGTATATGAAAAACCACAGCCAACATCAATACGTCCATCAATTGGACCTCGCATTACTTTCATTTCTTTTGAGAGGAGCCAGTCCTGAGCTGTTTGTAATAACGCGTTAGCACATTTGAAATCTTGAATACATTCAAAAAAACCAAAATATCCTATTTTTTCTCCGACTGTTTCGCAGTATTTAGAATCGATTATCGCTGCAATTCGACCGATAACCTCGTTATTTTTCTTAGCGATAAATAGTTGACACTCTGCATGCAACCAAAAAGGATTCTTTTTTTTAAAGAAATCCTTTATTTCATTCCAAAAAGGAGGAACCCAGTTAGGATCATCATGGTAGATTTGAAACGGAACCTGATAAAATATTTTAAATTCTTTTAAATGTTGTATGGGTTCAATTTGGATATCACCAAAAGAACGTCTCATCTGGTTGCTATTTGACTTAAATACATAGGTACTATGATAGTTTGACTTCGAAAGAGAAATACTTCTACCTCCATGACGATCTCGATGTGCTTCTGTTCAAATATTTTTGTGTTCTTTATAAATAATCTTCCCAATTCAAAAATAGTACAATTCTAATATCCTAGCATCTGTCGTAGTATGGGGAACGCTTGTGGGAATCGCTGGAACAACCACTCCAAAAACTGGAATATTGGATTGTTATATGAGTATGGCATTGTTACTGTAAGAGTCCCCCAGATACTTTCTGCATTAGATTCATCAATAGCCTTGACCTTAACGTTATAGGTCCCTTCCGTGTCCCATGTGTGTGATATAACGATTGCTTCTCCAGATTTATTAAAACCAGTATTGGTGACGGTGTTATCACCCCAATCGATAGAATATTTTACATCATCTTGGTCAGGATCGGTCGTTTGAATAGTATAATAATACGAATTATGTATAGTTCCGTTATTTTCTCCAGTGATAGTTGGTGTGCTTGGAGGATTATTACCCTCAAATAGAGTCGTAAAATCCCATAAAGGACCAACAGTTGATGAACCATTACTGTCCCAAGCAACAATCCGCCAATAATAAATCATACTATCACTCAATAAACCAGGATCATAACTCGTACTAGATTGACCTATAGAAATCTTCGGCGGAGTACTACTCGTACCAAAATAAACATCATAGGTTACGTTGTCATCGGAATCAGGATCTCCTCCAATCCAACTCAATTTAATATCCACAGAAATACCAGTTGTACCATTCACAGGAACTGGATTACTTGGGGTATTTGGTGGTTGGTTCTGTGATTCCTTATCTGGTACATAGACGATTTTAAATACATTGTTTGCGCCCCCCGCTGGGTATTGATTTTTATAAGTCCATAACGTTGTTCCTGATGCGGTGACTTCGAAGAATGTTCCTGGTTCTCCAGAACAGATAAGAGTATTACCATCGGTTAAACGCTGAGCACCGCCGAGATGGCTTGAATAGAAGCTTGACGGAGGGCTCGCAGTATAAATCCAGGTTTGTGCAGGGGGCCCATATGATGAACCTGACTTAAGATAATACTCGCCATTTTCATTTATCGGTGGAACAATTTCATCGACAGAAGAATAACGACTTGAACGGCCTGCTTGGTTATTAAAGACAAGGATGTTTCCTGCCCCAAGACATCCTCTATTTATCCATGTCGCGTCATGTTGATCAAATAATTTTTGATCACTGGCTGTTCCTGCTCGGTACGCTTTTGGATTGCCCCAACGATAGAGAAGATCACCACCTTTCCCACTATTACCACCAGTATGACTTGCAGCTTCTGCTGTTGTCGTACTATGATCGATGACCCAAATTTCACTAAAATAACAGACGCTGATCAGTAATTGATCAAACTGTTCGTTATAATCGACAGAGTTCGTATGCATCCAATCCGAATCAGATGATGACTGAAAGTTAATATCAACTAGCTCCGGATGGTTTTCTACAACACCATAATTTGCTTTGGAAGAGTCATAATCTTGGATGAGATGATCCCAGACATGCCACTCCCAGACAATCGTCCCACTTGTTGATCCCGTCGGTTTAACCTCAATGATGTGGTCAGGGTATAACCCGTTACTGGATACATAATTTGGGTTTCTCCCTGCCGCAATAGATTCAGTACGTGTTTTTGTTTCCCAAGCGATCAATAGCACATTGCCATTAGGTAACATTTTTACATCGTGATGAGTAAGATGTCCATTAGTATTGTATCGGAAATCCCATAAAACTGTTCCATCCCATGCGATCTTCTGAACGCCACCACCGGCTCCGCCACTACCAGGACCCACTCCAACTCGTATTGTACGTAGAATCGTACCATCGCCTATCCAGTACACCCCTACACCTGGTAGAAAACTGCTTGACCATGTATGATTCAACCTTCCCGTGTTATCGATTAAATATGTCATCGTGGTATCCATTGGGGCAAATAAAATCTGGCCGCTAAACGTCATTGTATTTTGTTTAAATGTTTGCTCCGTTATTTGAGCCAACGAAGGTATAAAAAAAGTCCCTAGTAATGAGAAAACAATACTTAATATTGCTAATGTAAAAAATTTTTTACAAAGATGTGCACGAAATAAATATGATGTTTCTGTTATAAGCATAATATTACTACATATATAATAATAAAAGATATCATTAATATAGTTTTTTCCCAATTCGATCCCAAAGAAACGTTGAATTTTCTGATGTTAAAATACCCACGAGAAAAATCAATAATACGGAAGAGCGTCACAGTAAAAAACCTACGCCTCTTTTTTCTACGCCCATTTAGTGAGGATTGTTTCCCGATTGAAAATTGCTCTGGCTAAATAAAACAAGCCAAGATCAATACACCCGTACACCCCTGAAAAAATAAAAACCATGACTGGTGAAAGAAAAATAAACCCGGATACAACACCAAGCATAAGCACCACAACGGGCATGACAATAAACCCACCGAGTTGTTGTGCTGCTCGAACATCACTAACTTTTGAGGAAACCAAGACACAAGCAAGAATACTCATTAAACAAGCCGTTGGCGCAAGCAAAAGTATCGATAAAATCCATGTGAAATTCGGTAATAAAGGATATGCGACCTTCGGGATTAGAATAACATCAAGTAGAACTACCCCTAACGTGAACGCAAGCAGCGTCGATCCCATCGAGGGAATAAATGAAGAAAAAATCTTTCCAGCGAGTAACTCACCATCTGTTGTCGGTGTTGCAAGTAATGGCTCTAAACTCCGGTTATTTTTCTCTCCGACTATACTATAGGTGGCAATTATCGTGGGGAGTGTTGCCGGTACAATAATAAAAATCATAAGCACCATGTTTAACATCATTGGAAGAACCTGATTGATATACGATGGTTTTGTTTTTGTAAATACTAGGTTTGATGAAACAGCAAGGATGTGTCTCCCATCCAGTCCTGTTCCCTCTGAGTTAATTACTGTCACGTTATTAAGATATGAACTGGAAAGAGAACTATTTTGAATAGTTGAATCTAGTATTGTTGTGTTATCAAGGACACAATCTAAAACAATACAATTATTGAGATGAGTGTTTTTGAGAATTTTATGACTGATGACGACAGAACTAAATGAAGTATTTTCCATTGTCTGATTTGCCCACGGCACATGAGCACCATCAGGTAATGTTCCACTTTCTAGAAGTCCATCGATGTCCCATGGTCTCTCAAGTGGGACCATGGTCACTATTGGTACGAATAATATAAGCGGTAAGATAACTCCTAAGACAATTGGCATTGCGAGGATTGATCCGATCACGAGTTTCTGTTTCTTGAACTCATCAAGATCCTTACGCATTACAATCCATGCATTCCTCCAGCGCATTACTAAACCCTTTCCTTGATGAGTTCCAGGTATACATCTTCTAAAGAATGCTCCACCTCGGTAACAAATTGAACTTGCAAGCCTTGGTTCATCAGCCAGGAGATCACCCGTGGGTTGTCTTCTTCTGGATTCCTGACACTTAAGACCAACTGATGTCCATTCACCTGTGTTTGTGAGATAAAATCTAAAGATGTAATATCCTTGAGTAACGATGGTGGGATTTTCTGCATAGTAATGTTGATTGTTCGTGCAAATAACCCTCGTGCTAATTCTTTTGGGTTCCCACTCTTTATAGCTCTGTTTTTCACCAGTACGACTGTGTCACAGATACGATCTGCTTCTGAAAGATTATGCGTGTTGATAAGAATCGTATCTCCCTGGGATTTCAACTCAAGGATATATTCTCTAACCATTTTTGCTGCTGCAGGGTCAAGACTTGCTGTTGGTTCATCCAGAAAAATATATTTCGGATTATGGATTAATGCTCGCGCGATAGCAATCTTTTGTTTCATCCCTTTGGAAAAACTACCAACCGGTTCATTTCGTCGATCCCACAAACCAAGGTTTGTAAGAGTTGTTTTTATAGATTTTTCACGCTGTATCTTCGATATGCCGTAGAACTGTGCGTAATAATCTAGGTTTTTGTACGCCCCGAGGGTTTCGTACAAACCGGGAACCTCTGGGAGTAAACCAATCATATAACGGATTTTTCGTGCATCTTCTTTCATTCCGATCTCATATGAATCGATATATGCTTTCCCGGAGGTTGGTCGAATAAGGCAGGAGAGCATCCGCATTGTTGTAGTCTTACCCGCACCGTTCGGCCCAAGAAGCCCAAAGATACGACCATCTGGAATCTCAATGTTAAAATCCTGTATCGCTGTAATCGAACCAAATGTTTTCGTTAAACCTTCACAGACGATCATTACAAACTCATCCGTACTTTCTGCAGTATGAATGTCCGATACTTACTATTTCTTTATAAATATAGTAGGTTATGTGAAAAACTCCTCCTTTAAAATGCTCTCTACATCAGCTATTTTTTTCTCAAAACCACAATTCAACAGAAGATAACAATTATCTCCAAAATTTTATATACAGTTTTTTGTTTCTCTTTAATGGGATGCCGGATAACGATTAACCTAGGAGCAGATTTGCTTCTTAGTGGAAAGGGATGACTGTGTATCTTAAAAAAGTTGAGATGGAAAATTTCAAGTCCTTCGGACATAAATTAATTGTACCATTTTATCCTGGATTTACTGCAATTACTGGACCGAATGGTTCGGGAAAAAGCAATATTGTTGACGCGATTCTCTTTGTGTTAGGTCCGAAAAGCTCAAAGGTCATGCGGGCAGGTCGACTCACAGATCTTATTTTTAATGGTGGGAAAAATCGGAAGAATCCATCAAAATATTGTAAAGTTTCGCTGGTATTTGATAACTCGCAACGAAAAATGCGAATCGATGCTGATGAAGTTATCCTAACTAGAATGATTAAACGAGCGCCCCTAAAAGATAATCCTGATAACTACTACAGTTACTTTTACATTAATAATCATGCCGCGTCGTTTTCTGAATTTATCGACATCTTGAATCATGCACGCATCTCCGGTGAAAGTTACAACATCATAAAACAGGGCGATGTTACAAGTCTTGTCGAGATGGGATCTGTTGACCGGCGAAAAATCATTGATGGTATCGCGGGTATCAGCACGTTTGATGACGATATCGAAAAAGCGAACAAAGAGCGCGAAGATGTTGATAAAAATCTTGAGCGGATTGATATTATTTTAAATGAGATCACTAATCAGATTCGCCAATTAAAAAAAGACAGGGATGCCGCGTATCGCTACAAAGAACTTAAAGACAAACTCTACGAAACAAAAGCAATGATTGCTTACAAGAAAAAACAGGAAGTCGAATCACAGATCGTAGAAGTAAATAAACAGATAGAATCCTATGAGGGGGAACAAAAGAAATTCGAAGAACAAAAAGAAAAACTAAAGACACAATATGCGGAATTACAACAGAAATTGGATGAAGTTGAGAAGAAAATCGGTGATGCTGGAGGAAATGAGGCAAATGATATTAAAGGAAAAATTGACTCGTTACGCTCTGAAACAATCAAGATTGATGAGCGTATAAACTACTCAAATGATGAGGTAGTTGAAAAGAAAAAAGAGAAGGAAGAATTAGAATCATTACTTGATGAATTAACAAAAGAACTTGATGATTTTTCCACGCAGAAAAAAGAACTCACAATAAAAATTCAAGATATTGAAGAAACGCTCAAAACAAAAGAAGATGAGCTTGTTAAATTACGGGAAGAAATCGCACAGTCTGATGACACATCCATGGATATCACCAGAGAGCTTGTAAAAATGCGGGAGGAATACAACAACATACAAACGGAGAAACATGAGTTTGAACTGACACGAGACCGGCTAAAAGAAAAACTTGATTCGTTAGATTTACAGATTGCTGAGTTACAAGAGACAAGATCCACATATGAATTTGAGGTAAAAGATATCGATTGGCAGACCGGAGAACTCCACAAGGGAAAACAAGAAAACAGTAAAAAAGTGAAGGAATCAGAGAAACAGTTATTTGAGAAGAAGAAACGGGAATCCGAGATCACCGAGGAGCTTGCCGATCTCGAAAAAGCGATTCTGAAGATGCAGCGAGAACAGTCGAAGTTGCAGGCTGAGCGCGATGCAGTTCAATCCATAGGCTCTAAGTATAATTCAGCAGTGGAGTCGATTCTAGCTGCTCGGAATTCAGGAGAGCTTAAAGGTATTCGTGGGACGATCGCGGAGCTTGCACAGGTCGATGAGAAATATAAGTTGTCGTTAGAGATTGCTGCTGGGCCTCGGATGCAGGCCATTGCTGTTACAGATGATACCGCGGCAGCAGAAGCCATTGGATATCTACAGAAAAAGAAGTTAGGGCGGGCTACTTTTTTACCGATTAACAAGATGATCGTAGGAAAGCCTCGAGCACAAGCATTAATGACCGTGAAAGACGAGAGCTCCCAAGGATTTGCGATTGATCTCGTAAACTATGATCAGGAATACAAAGGTGCATTTTGGTATGTATTTGGCGATACAGTGATTGTAAATACACTCTCTGATGCAAGGCGATTAATGGGTGGCGTCCGGCTTGTCGACATGAAAGGTGATCTGATTGAAGCCGGGGGTGCAATGGTTGGTGGGAGTCCTCCCAGCGAACGTCTCTCGTTTGGTAGTGCTGATCAACGGACCCTTGATGAAATTACTCGGAAGTTAAATGGAGCGATTCAGAGCCAAGATACGTTATCTGAGGAACTTGCACAGTTGAAAAAAGAAATCGTTGAATTAGAAAATACGTTTCGAACGCTCAAGATTGAAACCGATGCAGGGATTCAAACAAAAGATCTTGATGTGCGGAAGAAAGAGTTCGCAGGAAAACTCGACATTCTCACTAAAGATCTTGAAGCGAAACTGACAGAAAAAAAATCAATTGAAGCAGAAAAAGAACAGATTCTTGCAACGCTGACAGAATGCGAGAATCGACTCAAAGAGTTAGATACCCAGAAAGAAGAAAAAGGAAAACATCTGCTGAAAAGCACCAAGAAAGAAGTCGCCCAGGCAGTACGTAACCTTGAGAAAACAGTATCTGAACTCCAGGAGACTGTATTGAAGTTCCACAGTGAACAGGAAACGATTCAGAAGAAAATAGAGTTGCTGGATGAACGGAAGATTGAGATTACTGAGAAAATCACCACAATCGATGCTGATTTTGAGACATTGAAACAAACAGTACAAAAGCTAAAGGAAACACGAGCGAAAGGTCAGGATGAGCTCAAGGCACTGATGACTGTTGAGGAGACGATGAGCGGGAAGACGAAGGAGTTGGCAGTGGAGCGCGATAAGCTGTATAAAAAAACCATTGGAATTGAAAACGAGCTGGAAACCATTAACACGAAGGCAGAGTCATATCTTGATTTGATTGCTCGGGCTAAATACAGGTTACCAACTCTTGAAGATTCCCTAAAGGAGTTTGATCAAGAGATCGCATTATATCATGTGGAGATCACGGAGACGAAACTGCCTCCTATCGAATCAATGAAAGAAACTATTTTTTCTATCGAGCAGACCCTGCAACAACTCGAACCGGTGAACATGCGGGCACTGGAAGAGTATGAACATCAGATGGAGCGAAAGAAGAAATTCGATGATGATATCAGACATCTCACTGACCAAAAGAAGAACCTCGTCAAACTTGTTGGGGAGATAACCAGTAAGAAGAAAGAGCGGTTCTTTGAGGTGTATGATGAAATCAATAAGAACTTTAGAGAAATTTACGCACAGTTATCCGAGGGCGGGGAAGCAGAGTTGTTATTGGAAAACGAGGAGAACGTCTTTGAGGGTGGTTTGACGATTAACGCACG
>CABMCU010000029.1 GCA_902384685.1 uncultured archaeon
CATTTACACAACACGAACCAACGCACAACAACGACAAGTCATCCTTGAACTCCGTGCCATAAAAAAGAAAACGAAAGACAAACGAATCTACGGAGTTGGAATGCAGGGTCGCGGGAATATGTGTCTACTCGCGCGTGACAACCCTGAAATCCAAAACGGCAACTCAGAGGAACTCTCAAAATTCTGCTCTCATCAAAAAAAACTCGCGGTCTCAGAAAAAAGAAAGGGATGTAGCTACTATCGAAGGTACCTTGGTGACAAAGAATGCGTTGCAACGATTATGGAATGGACACAGAAACACCTTCCTACTGCAGAAGAATTCATTCATACCTGTGAAAAGCAAGGAATCTGCCCGTATGAGATCAATAAAATTCTCATCCATGACGCTCAGGTCGTCGTCGTCCCGTATGTCTATGTGTTTGATAAATCAATTCGCATCAAACTGTTCGACTGGCTTTCCATCTCTGAGGAGGATGTGATTCTTGTTGTTGATGAAGCCCATAACCTTCCGGATTATCTCAGAGAATTGTTCTCTATGGATCTCAGCACTTGGATGCTGAATAGCTGTCTGATGGAAGCAGATCAGTTTGGAAATCCCTCACTGGCGGATGGGAGGATCTCCGTTACCGCCTTTTGTAAAGAACTCATGGATGTTGTCAATATCCTCCGCGATACCTATGTTTATGGGATACTCGAGGGTGGTATCCGAAGGATTAACCAAGAAAAAAACGATGCGCTCATCCCTTCGCATGAGCTTGAAGTAGAACTTCTCTCACGGTTGAAAATCACCAGTAAAACACTCAAGGATATCATCAGTGATCTTTATGCATATGGAGAAAAAATTCAGGAGTACAAACAGAAAGACGGAAAACTCCCTCGCTCATATCTTCACAATTTAGGGGTTTTCCTTGGTTTTTGGACGACAATTGAGATGGATCAATATATCAAACTTATCGTTGATGCGGGTCAAGGAAAAAACCCGCGAGTGGAAGCCTATTGTCTAGACCCAGCCATTGGTACGGACATCCTCAAGGAGGTTTATTGCAGCATCCATATGTCAGGAACACTCGAACCATTAGAAGAATATCGGGATTCCCTTGGTCTTCCTTTCGAAACAAAAATAGCGTTGTATCCATCACCATTCCCCACAAAGAATCGGAAAATCTTTTTTGTTCGCGATGTCACGACACGGTATGATGAATTGATAAAAGATAAAACCATCATACCTCAGATGTGGAAACATGTCAGTGATATCTGTAACAGATTTGAGAGAAACACCATGGTTTTCTTCCCGAGTTACAACACTCTGTCAATGTTTCAAAAGGACGGACATTTCGCGGAAATTCAACGCTGTCTCTATGTCGAAGAACAACATATGTCACAATCAGAGCTTATGGATTTAGTTACTGACTTTAAATCTTGTGGGAATGGAAATGGAAACAGTGCTGCACTTTTTTCAGTGATGGGTGGACGAGTCAGCGAAGGCATGGATTTCCCTGCGGAACAACTCGAGATAGCGGTTATTGTTGGTATACCATATCCGAAACCGACAGCACGCCAACGTGGTTTGCAGAATTATTACGATCAAAAGTTCGGGAAAGGTTGGGATTATACTGTACAGGCGCCTACTGCGCGGAAGATGTTACAAGCAATTGGTCGCTTGATTCGCAATGAAAATGATCGTGGTGTTGCAGTCATCCTCGATAAACGAGCACCACGATTTCATCAGTATATCAAAGATATGCAGGAATCAAAAAATTTGCTGATAGACATCGGTCGTTTTATGAAACAGGAAAATAGCTTGAAAAAGTAGGAATTTCTTTAAGATACAAATAGATTCAGATAAGACGTTAAAATAAATTCGATGGGTGAGGTTGTTATATGGTGGAATCAAGGAAACATGTGAAGTTGGTACTCGAAGATGGTTCTGTATTTTCTGGGTACACTTTTGGTTCAGAATGCTCAGCAGTTGGTGAGGTAGTGTTTAACACCGGCATGGTAGGGTACCCTGAAACTCTTACGGACCCCTCGTATCGAGGGCAAATCGTCACAATGACTTATCCATTAATCGGGAATTATGGTGTTCCTGGTAATGATAAAGAAGATTGTTTGTTACGGTTTTTTGAATCAGATAAGATTCAGGTCGAAGGATTAATTATTTCGGATTACTCAGAACAATATTCTCATTGGAACGCAAAGAAATCATTATCAACATGGCTTCAAGAGAACAATGTCGCTGGTATCTTTGGGGTAGATACTCGGGAGCTAACGAAAAAATTACGAACTAAAGGTACGATGTTAGGAAAAATAATTCATGAATATGCAAAGAAATCTTTTCATGATCCAAATAGTGAGAATCTTGTTGCAAAAGTTAGTGTAAAAGAACCAGTGACTTACGTGAAAGGAAAACGAACCATTCTTCTTGTTGATTGTGGTTCAAAAAATAGTTTGATTAGAGCGTTCTTGAAGCGCGACTTCACCGTCAAACGTGTTCCCTGGGATTTCGATTTTACCACAGAAAAGGTTGATGGCATCGTTCTATCAAATGGTCCAGGGGACCCAAAAAAATGTAAAGAAACTATTACACACACGACTGATGCTTTGTCAGGGACTATTCCCATTCTTGGGATTTGCCTAGGCTCTCAAATTCTAGCTTTAGCTGCTGGTGCAAATACCTACAAACTCAAATATGGTCATCGGAGTCAGAATCAACCATGTATGGAAGTCGGGACGAATCGATGTTATATCACTCCCCAGAATCATGGATACGCAGTGGATGCAGATACCTTACCACAGGATTGGCGCGAATGGTTCTATAATGGAAATGATCAGACTAACGAAGGGATTAAACACATCTCGAAACCATTCTTCGGAGCGCAATTCCATCCAGAAGCTTCTCCTGGTCCTGATGATACTGAATTTTTATTTGACCTGTTTGTGAGAGCGATGAAATGATTACTCGGAAGAAACCA
>CABMCU010000030.1 GCA_902384685.1 uncultured archaeon
CATAAACCTTATATCAATGTCACCTACAGACTCCCCTCCAATCTCACGATTGATGCCATTTCACCTGTGAATGGCTCCACAGGTGTTTCTCCTTCTCCCCCTGTCACCTGCTGGGTCTCTGTGCATGATAGTGATGGTGATCCCCTCACGGTCACGTGGGCGACCAATGTGAGTGGACCCTGGGTGAATGTCCATACAAATGCAAGCATTCCGGCGAACACCACTGCCTCCTACCAGTTCACTTCATTTAATGATTATAGCACCAGGTATTACTGGCGGGTGTACAGTGATGATGGAATCAGCAACATGAGTGAAACCTTTTGTTTCACCACCCAAAGGATCAATACGGTTATTGACCCGATCACCCCGTATACCCAGATGAGTTCACCGTGTAATCTCTCGGTGAGTTCTTTTGAGCTGGTCCCGGAGAACGTCACGTTGTATTATCGGTGGTCGACAGATAATGTTTCTTGGGATGGGAGTGCATGGGCGTGGCACAACAACACGGTTGATACCAACACCTCGAACGTGGATGGAGTCAGTGATATGGGTGGTGAAATCAATTTCACGCAAGCTCAGGGGTTACTACCAGATACGAACAGTATGTGTATTTCGGAGACAACAAGTCCTCCGGTTAAGGATACGGTTGATACGAATACGAGTGATGTGGATAGTTCTGCTGATAAAGGGGTGGAAACGAGTTTCGTGAACTGCAAGGAAATGGCTCCTGATACGGATGTGATGACGCTGCAGGAGAGTAATTATGGGAGTCAGGATGTGAAAGCCAGTGTGGTGCAAACCAGTGATGTGGATAGCACCCCGGATTTCGGATCGGAAACCAATTTTGTGAACTGTAAGGAAACCGCGCCAGATGGGGATGTGATGACGCTGCAGGAGGCTGACCGGGGATATTCTGGGGTCTCTGAATATCAGTATGTGAATGGGTTTACCGCGACAAGCTCCCAGTGGCAGAAGATTGGGTCATCGCCGTATCTGAACGCCACCGGTGATGGGAATTCAATCCGGTGTAAGACCGATGGGTATGATGATGACTGGTATACGGTTGCGAATACGACGAACACGGGGAGTAGGTTTACGGTCACGTTAGACGTATATACATCTTATTCGTATCCGGGGGAGTTGGCTGCGACGGATGCTGTGAATTGGTATATTGATACCAATGGGGATAACACCGCGGAGTTCTCTGGGTGTTTTGACGAGATTCCCAAAGGTACGATGTGGCTGGAAACCGCGACGATTACTGGATTCGATACTGCAGCGGAGATTAATGCAGCTCGGGTCTGGTTTGAATACGTCTATTATAAGGGCTATTGGATTACGATTGATTGTGCACTGTTGAATATCTACCGCGCAGCGACGATTGATTATGAGTGTGATTTTGAGTTCCAGTGGACCAACGCGCCCTACACCCAGGATACGAAGCAGGTGTGTTTCTATGTGACCGGGAGCGTGGGTGAATCCCTGAATGTCTTTTATCGGAATGGTGCCGCGTGGAGCTCCCTGGGGAGCATCACAGGGACCGGGTGGACGAATTTGACCGCCACGGGGTTAACTGGTTCGACGTATACGATTCGGGTGGTGGATGCGAATCAAAACAATGAGACCACGCAACACAGCTGGACGATCGATTGCCTGTTCCTGCACTGCTGGAATAACACCCGGTATCAGATTGACCGGGAGTATCAATGGACCGATGCTCCCCATGATGACACCTCGGAATACGTCTGCATCTATGTCACAGGTCATACGGGGAGCGAGACGCTCAATGTGAAATACTGGAATGGGGGAAGCTGGGTGTCTCTGGGGAGTATCACAGGAATCGGGTGGACGAATTTCACCGCCACCGGGTTAACGAGTTCAACGTATACCATTCAAGTAATCGGTGCATCGGAGACCAATGACGCGTCGCAGGACACCTGGACGGTTGATGTGATCCTGCTTCATACGTATACGACGAACTACCGGGTGGATCATGAGTATCAGTGGACGACGGCGAACGCTTCGGAGACCTCGGAGACGCTCTGCATTTACCTAGTGAGCCATACGGGGAGTGAGACGCTCAATGTGAAGTATTGGAATGGGGGGAGTTGGGTGTCTCTGGGGGGTATCACGGGGACTGGGTGGAAGAATTTCACGGCTACTGGGTTAACCGCGTCGACGTATACGATTCAGCTGGTGGGTGCCTTGGAGACTGGTGATACGAGTGGGGATACTTGGTTGGTGGACTGTATGTTTCTGCGGACGTATAACGCGTCGAATGGCCCGTGGGGTCGGAACTGGATGATCTGGTCGAATGCCTCATCAAATCCTGATACGACATCTCCGTGGGGGTGGATGTTTAATTATCCGAATAGCACGGGGTATTATGAGTTCTATAGCAAGGGGAAGAAAACCGGGTATGCTCCTGAAGTCACCCCAGGTGTTGCGGATAGTCGGTGTTATTATCAGTATGTGCCGTATCCGGTGTTTAGTAATTGGTCTCCGGGGAACGGGTTAATGAATGTTTCCGTGGCGCCGGTTGTGTCGATTACGGTGTCGAATGCGGCGAACCATTCGATGATGGTTACGTGGTATAACAAGGTGAACGGCTCCTGGATCGTTTTTGGTGTAAACACGAGTGTTTCAAGTGGAGAAACATGCTATCAATGTTATACGAATGCGTCCGTAAATGGGGATTGGTGGTCATGGAAGGTGAATGCGAGTGACGGAATGAACTGGTAGGAGAGCAACGAGTATTGGTTCTATACGGGGTGTCAATCGAAGCTTGTGAATACGGGGTCGACGAACATCTCCGGGTTTTTACTGATCCAACTGCAATATTATAATACCTCGCAGACGGCGTGGGTTGTTGACTTTGATGCGATCTGTGACTTCCGAGTCATTAATACAAGTGAGACGCTTGGCCTTGATACGGTTTTCAATAATCTCGTGAATTCGGATGATTTGTCGTATGGGAATGGGTTATATCGGGTGTATGCGGCGTTAGTGAGTCCGGATGGTGAAGTGTTGGTAGGTGATGGCGGTGTGCGGTTGGAGGCGTCGTATGAGTTTGAGGTTGAATATCAGTAGATAAGAAAAGATTTGGAAAATACATAATTAGCGTTAAATGCATTAATGTAACAGAGAAACTGTGGTTATGTGTAAAATATTGAGTTTTACATGTAACCACATGATAAAGGTGTAAAGTCTTAAAATCGTTAACACTAAATACTTGACTCATTAGTGCTTGACTAACGAGTCAGACCCTATATTTATAAATCGATTTGACAAATTTTAAATACTATGTAAAAGATAGATAGTATCATTAAACCCCTAGTATGACCTCGCTTCGGCGAGGGAATGCTAGGTTATTTTAATAACACATTGAAATATACTTATTTTATAAATCTTTTATAGAGTGTTCCTATGCCAGAGACTAAAAATATAAAAAATGCTTATGTCTTCATAGATGGAAATAACTTATATCATAATGTAAAAAAGATAATCAAACCAAGTTATGTAGATTTTGTTAAATTAAGTGAATTTGTTTGTTCTCATTTTGAATATAAACGAAAATTAAGTATATACTATAACTCTGTTCCCAGTATTGCAGATGGAGAAAAACTATATTATGAACATATGAAATTTTTAGATGAAACTTCGAAATTACCTAATTTTGATGTTAAAACAAGAAAATTACAGAGACATCCAACAAAAGATGCTTTAATAGAAAAAAAAGAAATAATAGATAATTTAGATTTTTGTGATAAATGTCAACCTTTAGTTGAAACCATGTGTAATGATTGTATAGGTAACGTGAAAAAAAGAGAAAAAGGAATTGATGTAATGATAGCAGTTGATATGATTGATTTTTGTTTAATAAAAAATGAATGCGATAGTTGTATTTTAATATCTGGTGATGCTGATTTTATTCATGCGTTAGATGTTATTAAAAATAGTGGAAAAGATGTAGCTACTGCATTTATTCCTCAAGGTTATTCATATGAGTTAAGAGAACATCATAAAAATCTAATTATTGGTAAGAATTTATTAATGGAAAAATGTTTGAAAGATTATAAAACAATATAAAGAAATTAATTACCATATCAAAAATTAATTTTGGTAATACAAAATGTGATAAAAACCTACTTGACTAATTTATTTTTTTCCTTCCATCTTTTCTTTTAATAAAAAAAGACCTTTTTCAACTGCATGGGTAAGATTGGAAAAATCTTTCGTTTTTATCTTACTTTGAACCCATTCAAATAAATCTGGATCCAATGTGACGCCTGTTTTGATTTTCTTTTTTTTCTTATCTTTTTGTGGTCTTCCCATGGTAGTAGTTATCCAACCAAAACATATAAATATTTGTTGGTATATATCCAACCAAAACTAACTAAAACTAACCGAAAAGGAGGTAATATCTATGATAGAAGAAAAGAAAAGAAAATTAGAACGAAAAAAAGCAAAAAAAATTAAAGAGATGAAGAAGCAAGGAACAATCAATCTAAAAGCTTTACGACGGGAGATATACACCTACCAATTCCGTCTAATCCGACAACCAACCTACAACCCGCCATTGATTACCAAAGCAGGACGATTCAACATCGCGATCAAGAGAAAAGAACAAGATAATGTATATCTGGAGGTGAGGAAATGAACAAGGAAAAGCAGTCTGCCCTAAATGTCATCATGACTAATCCAAAGAAATCATGCGACGGAGGGTGTAAGTGTGCCAATGTTTCGGTTCACGATATAGAATCACCTGACATAAAATCATTAGAAATTTCATATGATACAAGAAATACGGTATTTTTATCAATAGATGGGGCTCTCATTGACATAAGCGAAGGGGGCGAGGCAAGGATTCTGTTCTACTCATCTCCTTTGTTAAAAGAACCTGGTGTCTCTATTGTCCGGTGTCCGGTTGAGGTTAGGTTGAAAAAATCTGTACTTCTCTCCTTCGTAGAGGATCTACTGAATCAAACGAACACCTATTTGAAGGAAGAGACCGAGAAAATGGACATGGCTCCAAAAAAGTGGCCACCTGAGGTGATGTTCAGGTGAAAATAATGGATGCTGAAGCTATCATAGAAACAATCAAAAGAGATCTTAGAAAACCGACTATATTGGGGTTGTGGGAACTGCACGTTTTAAGTAATAACGGTGGAGCCGTTGGATTCTATTTCAAGACCCTCTACAAGATCTCGAAGGTGGTAAAAGAAAATACTAGAATTAAAGTCCACGTTTGTGTAAAATTTGATTGCTGGGAGGATATGTTCGAGCAGAAAGCAGTGAGAATATTTAGTGATATTATTCTTGGGCAGATACGGGATCGATTCCCCGGAGTCGAAGATATTCCAGTAGATATCGTAATTGATCCAGGGGAGGTGGACTTCTAATGATTAATTTATCTGCTTCAAAATTGAATTTACTTCTAGATTGTGAACGGTGTTTTTGGCTTGTAATGGTAAAAAATGTGAAGCGCCCTTCTGGTCCGATATCTTCAATTCCGATAAAAATGGATTCGATCATCAAAGGCTATTACAATCGCTATCGCGGTGGGATTCTGCCGCCGATACTCAATGGGCAGGTCAAAGGTAGATTAGCTGTCGGAATGCCGTTAACGTTGCGGTATGAACCATTTAAGGGAGTTTTTCTGCAGGGGCGGCCGGATGACTATGTGGAACAGGGAGACGAAAATGTTGTTGCACTCGATAACAAAACTTCATCCAAAGCTCCGCCTGAGATCCATCCCTCGCACCAGTTACAGTCGGATATTTATTCATATCTGTTGATGAAAAATAAATATAAAACCATACCAAGGGCGTACCTAGCATACTTTTCTCCAAGAGAGAGTGACGTAGACGAAGTGATGACTCTAACCTGTTCAGTAATTGAAGTTTGTACTAATCCTGATCGTGTAGACAGTCTGATGAGAAAAGCTGTTCAGGTTCTGAATGGATCGATTCCGTATCCAGGGCAGAATTGCCCATACTGCGGGTGGATTCAATCATTAGCCAAATTTCCTATGGTGGGCTAAAATGGCAAACACTCATCAAGATGGGAAAAAAGAGAGTAAAGGTATCAGAATCGTAGAGAAAGGCGACATCAAAAAGCAAAATAACGGGTGCTTTCACGTCAAATCTCAGTCGAACCTGAATACCTGGTACGATGTCATCTGGAAAAAGAATAGATGGTCGTGTAATTGCATGGATTATCAAAAACATCGCGACAGATGCA
Organism: uncultured archaeon; assembly: GCA_902384685.1. Lineage (GTDB taxonomy): Archaea > Thermoplasmatota > E2 > DHVEG-1 > DHVEG-1 > SM1-50. The sequence goes on from CABMCU010000030.1 coordinate 6,244, forward strand.
AGCATGTATTCGCAGTTGTTTATTTTTTGATGATAGAAAGGATGAAATTAAAATCGGAATCATTTGACGAGGGGAATCGCTGTCCCTTATGCAAGCAAACAACTAATATTATCAAACGAGGGATTCGAATCAACCGCTCCGGAGTACTACAACGATACTATTGCAAGTTGTGTCAACGGCGCTTCTCTGAAAGGCCTGTGGGCTTTGAAGGGATGAAAAACAGGACTGATATCATCGCTACGTCACTTGATTTGTACTATCGTGGTTTGAGCCTCCGTCAAATTGTCGAGCATTTAGAAATGGCGTATAAGGTATCAGTTTCGCATTCAACAATCTACCATTGGATTAAAAAATATGTTCAGATGGTTAGCGATTATACCCAAGGATTGATGATAAACACTTCAGAGCGGTGGCTTGCCGACGAAACCGTTGTTATGGCGAATGGTCGTCACCTGGTTCTCTGGTCTCTATTGGACAGCGAAACCCGATTTCTGATAGCTACCCACATCAGTCAAAGGCGAGGTGAGGAAGACGCATCTTTATTGTTGCATAAAGGGATGAATGCTAGTGAAGAGCAGCCGCTTGAGATCGTGACAGATGGGTTAGGGTCCTATCACAATGCCATCAAAAAAGAAATCGGGACGAATCCAGAGAAACCGGTGATTCATCTTCAAACGTCGTTATCAAAGAGCTGGAACAACAAAATTGAGCGGTTCAACGGGACGATCAAATCTCGCACAAAAACCATGGCGGGTTTCTTTAGCGAAGCAAGTACCGCCACTTTCGTGGCAGGATTCAAAGCCTACTACAACTTCATACGATTCCATCAAAAATTGAAAAAGACTCCTGCAATGATGAACGGTGTCGCTGACCAAAAATATGACTGGATGAGTCTAATCAAGAAATCTGCAAAACCAACAAATCACAAGAAAAAGGAGTAGGCAATTCACTTCTTACGCTTTCTTTTGGTTTTAATGTTGCTTTTCTTTTTCAACTGCCTGTTCCGACGCTCTTGAAGAAATTGTTTTCTCATATGAAAACGCACTGCACAAAAGAGGAGGTCACGCCAATTCTTGATACCGAAGTCGATATACGCTCGCTGGGCAGGTGTCTTGAGAGTAGCATCATTTGATCGGACAAAATTATAATCGAGTCGAGCAATCTCAGTGTAGATTCTTGTGGTTGCTTGCGAACGGAATCGCCGCTTTTTTGGAAGAGCACCTAAACGAATCGTCTTATGTATTCTCTCTAGCAAATTGATGTGCCCAAAAGATTCTTTTTTTGATTTCGAAGAGACTTCTGCGTTTGGAAATAACTTGCGGGCTGCCTTTGTATGTGAAGGAAGACCGTCGCATTTGATTACTTTTGGATCACATTTCGCCCGGGACTGCGCTATTTGGAGTGCTTTGAGTGAGTTCTTATAGCTGCGTCTATCACAGTAACCTGCTGAAAGGAGATATCGAGATCGGATGGCGGTAACAGTAATCAACCAAGCTTTTCGTTTACGTTTGTCTTTCGGTCGAGATCCATCTTTCGACATCCATATGTAAAGTTCGTCTATCTCCCATTGATCAGATTTAATCGGGTGCTGTATTCCTTGCTCAAAGTCAAGCACTACTTCAAGTATGCGTTCAAGGAGACGATGGATTGCACTTACTGTTATAGAGAGTTCCTCTTGTTTCTCCCATGCAATCATCTCCAAAGCGTTTTTTATCGCTTGCAATTCCATTCTTCCTGCTAGGAAAAAACTTGCGAAATAACATACCCATAAAGGGTAGTTAAATGGAGAGGGATCGTTGGTGATTTTTTTATCGAATTTTATGCAATTCCATCTTTGTGCTTGGGGTTTATGTTTGCGGGTTCGCTTTTCTTTCTTGATATGTCCTTCTTGCTCTGTTGATCCGCAGTGAATACAAAAGAAATTTGGAGGAGGTGATACAAATTTATTACCGACAGGTATCTCAAGTTCAGTGGGAATATCATCTACTAGCATGCCTTCTTGCTCATCGTTTTGATTTGGCGACAAATTTTTATCCAACAATAATTGTTGTGCTAATAGCGGCTTTTCCAGTTTATTTGTTTTCTTAAGAGATTCAGGTTTGTTTTCAATTTCAATATCTTGTGGAAATTTTTCGATGTTCACAAGCCACGATTGAGTTGTTGGTTTTGGTTTATATTTTCTCTTAACTTCGGGTTTTTTTATAGTCACTTGTTTATTTTCCTGATTATTTAGTGGTGTTGTATCGAGAAAGAATTCCGCTTGGCGATAAGGATACCGTTTCATAGGAGGGAAAGACCCTTTGCTCGAACAGTATTATCAAGCCCCGATTTCGGTAATATAATTATGATATGGGCAAAATAGTCCCAACTCCACAACACTACCAGAGGGGGCAGTGTGGCGTTCATGGGGCCTGATAATTATTGTTTAAAAAAGCGGGTCTTTGATGCACCTCCTGTTGATTTGTCTAAAAGTGGGGGCGTATCTTTGCAAATTTTATATTTTTTCCCAAAAAACTCATTTGCACCATGGTTATTGCCCCCCATCCATGTGAACAGTTGCTGCTGATTACAAGGCTGATTAGCCCATGGTTTCTTTCTTGCTACCTGATTACTTTGCCATCTATTCAATACTTTGAGAGCATCAATTTCCTCGTTACTCTTGCGATGGATTGATGTGGAATGACTTCTTCCAGTTTGTTGTTGATTAAAATTTAGAAGATATCGTTGTACGGGATTATCAGTTTTACAGATATTGACGAGTTTACCTCGTGCATTTTTCAGTCGTTGCAATAAATTTTTGTCGATGATTGGAACATAAATGTTAATACCATCGTTAAATAAGATTCTACATGAAGAATCCATTATGAAAATGTCCTGAATTATTCCATTAATTTCCTCCCAGATCGCCAGATGCCAGATAGTAATGAACTTTTCAGGGCGAGTCTGTGGTTCATTTAATCGTTCTAATAAAAGGGTGACAACACAGAGAAAGAGAGGATAGTTGAAGAGATTGCAATCTATCATTGATTGCACCTCGTTTCAAGTGATTGTTGACTCTCAGTTATAAACCGCCAGTTATCATGGTAAATACCATCCTTCTTCCTTGAAATGTGTCTAGACTGCTTATTGCCTTTTTTACTTTGGATGTCATTTTTTCTGTCAATCCTCTCTTCTTTTGTATCAACGCACACAATGTTGAAGTAGTAGTGATTGTTTTCTAGGTCGGTTCTGAGAATGTTAATACATTTGCCAATGGAATTTTTTAATAACTTTTGAAAGTGCGATGGAACTTCAAAAAGTCCCAATGGTTCCTCCCAACCTTCAAAAGTGAGGAGCAGGTACCTCTCTTTCAACTCGCAATTTTTGAGTTTTCCACTCGCTTCATCCCAGCACTGTAGAGTTAACACAGATTAATATCCCAACATAATATATAATCCCCGTTGAGTTCATTCTATTATATAACTCTGTAAAAATATCAGCATAACTGGTGCAAAAAGTGTAATGTATGCAGGGTCCAAGATCAAAGCTATTATTAAAATCATATAGGAAACCATTTCGAGATCCTATCTTGAAAAAGATTCGTAATCAGTTTAAGAATAGAGAATATAAAAAATTACCCTATTGCTCCCGATGTGACAATGATGAATACTTTCGATTTCTTGGTCTAAGGGAAAGAACATTTTGCCAAGTAATTACTAATGAAGGCGATTTTGAAAAAATTCAACTCAAAGTAGCTCGATATCGATGCAACAAACATTGCAGAAAGATTTTCATCGCATCTGATGCCCCATTCTATAGCAATTGTCGGTATGGGAAACAGATTGTTGATTTATGTCGCTTTTTAGCTAAAGAGCATCCTGTCCTTGAAATTGAGCGAACTCTTGCCAACATTGCGGGTATCCAGATTGACCGAGATACCATAAGACGGTACATTACAAAATTTAAAGTGACAATAGGCCCTCATAAAAACAAAAAATGTTATACTGATTTTATTCCTATTATTGAGAAATTTTTATTTAATGATGATACAAAGAGGAAGTTTCCGATGGGTCGTAAGTCCTGGACAAAGCATTTATACGAATCAAAATCGATAGACATTCCTAAGCCTTTATTTGATGCGCTTAGAGAATATGGGAAAAAAAATGATATTACACTACAAGAGGCTATACAAGAATTGAAACGAGTATGGGATTCTGGAAACAAGCAAGAATTTGAAAATATTTTAATCTATAATCCTCCGCCAGATTCAAAAGAACATATACGACCGAGATTCCAAGTTGATAAGAGTCAATTCGAATTTATCGAGGATATATTGAAGGAAAAAAATCGTTACTGTGATAACCCAACCGATTTTATCCGAAGAGCTTTAACTTGGTATATGCGAGAGAAAGGATATTTACCAAAAAAGAAATAATAAAAAATAAACTAACCTAAATTCTTACCAAATAAGGATTGATTAAAACTACTCTAGCCCCAGTTGTGGAATGGTAGCCAAGTATGATTTTTTTAACTCATCTCTATCTATATGATCGTAGATATCAATTGCCCCTGTTCTTGCATCCCCTCTCAACTCTTGGATGAATTCCCTTGGCATTCCTGCCCGACGAAGATAGGTTGTAAACCAGTGACGAGAGCAATGCGGTGTGAAATGATCCTCGATTTTATCAGAGTTTGGATCATGCAGTCCTGCTATCGTTGCCCATTTAATGAACAATTTATCTACGCCGCTCCTATTTAATCGCTTCCTCCGAGAGGTATAGGGAACAAATAGGGCCTTGTTTTCAGTGACTACATGTTGCTCTCTTTTCCGTATCCATCTTTGCAGAACCATAGCGCATTCATTGTCAAAGAATACAACCCTATTACTTCTTTTACGGGTCGGTTTTAAGATAATACTCATCTCTATCCAGTCTATGTCATCCAAATCGATTGCAATTAATTCCCCTCGCCTTATTCCCGTTTTTGCAAAAACAATACAAATAGCCTTGTCACGAATATCCAAAATCAAATTAATAAAGTGTGACATCTCTTCAACACTAATAAGTTTTCGTTGATTTGTACCGTTATCATTGTCCTTGTAGGTCTTTAAGTAACGCTTCTGTACATCTTTCACAATATTTTGCTTTGCCCATTCCTCATAGACAATATAATCATAAAATGAAGCAAATGCAGAAAAATGATTTTCAATTGTTTTTTGCTTAAATCCAATCTGCCTGATGTGTGCGATATAATCACGCAGAATGTTTCTTTCAACAGAAAGAAGCGTGTAGCCCTTTCCTTGTAAAAATTTAGAAAAATAAATCAACGAATAACTATAGGCAGCAATTGTACCACTGGTCAAACCTCTCGTTCTACAGTCTTTTGCGAACATCTCGATTAACTGTCTATCCTTTATCCTTTCCAACGCCATTTCCCCCCGACATCCTTAATAAGCCCGTAATTTTCAAGATTTTCAAGCTGTTTCTGTATCCCTTTTATTGCATCTATTTCCATAGGGTTTATACCGAGATGCTCAAGGACTTCTTCCTTATGTACCTCTGAATGAATCTTGAACATTTTTATCAAAGCTTCTTCATATTTCCTAACACCAGAGAAATCTTTTTCCAAAAATGGTTTTGCTCGATATCTTCTGACTTCTTCCTCCAGTCTACTTACTAATATTTCAAAATATTTTACTCTCTTGTTCAACTCCTTGTTTTCCTCTTGAATCCGTCTAATATCATCAAGGAGTTTTGATCGAGATCGATATCCTTCTTTGTTCTCTTCTTGTTGCAAAGAGTTTTCTACGTGTTCAACAACAAATTTGGATAAAGGTGTTACCGCTTTCTCAGATAACGATTTCCACTTCTCAAGCATTTGATTAGACGGGAGATAGACATATATTAGACGTTGTTTGGCCTCTTGCACTTTTGATTTTTTTATATTTTTCCCAGTCATTTTGTCAGAAAAAGAATAATATATGAATATTTAAATTTTACCTGTAAAAAAACGCCGAGGAGGAGATTTGAACTCCTGCGGAGCGGATGCCCCACGAGCTTTCCAGGCTCGCGCCGTACCGGTCTGAGCCACCTCGGCAAAAACAAACGCTACAATATCACTCCTATTTATTTTTTTTCCAGATAGACGGATATGTCCCTTTATTCATCAAAACACGCTCCGGACTCGCACAAATACCTGTGTCTTTTTCAATGACTTGTTCAGAGGGAAGCTCCATCTTCATAATCGCAACCCCTTCACCTTTCAACGATACTACTGCTACAATCTCACCTTTTTTAATATCATCATCAATTTCAACAACACCAGGCATCGCTAAGTTCGCACCATGACACAAAGCATCTACCGCAGAATCACGCACCACAATCTTCGGAACAACCTCTAAAAGTTGTTCCATAGATAGAATCACCTTCCGTAGCTCGGTTTCATCACCATCTTCCTTCCAAAAGAAAAAAGCATCCTTCAAATCCTGCAACGTGACCGCTGTCTCCTCTGAAATATTCCCTACTCTAGTCCGTCTCAATTCAGCAAGTTGCGCACCACACCCTAACTTCTTACCTATATCAACACATAAGGTTCGAATATATGTCCCTGCTTCACATCCGACACGGAACAACACCTCCGTATCGTGCACTTCAAGAATTTCAAGGTAGTACACCTCTCGTGTTCGCTGTACCCGTTTCACCGCGGAACGCAGAGGTGGCATCTGAGAAATCTCCCCGACAAAACTCTTACAGATCTCACGGATCTTCTTTTCCTCAACATGTTTATGAAGTTTCATGAGAGCAACATATTCTTTACCAGCAACAAGAAGTACCTGCAACGCACGAGCGGCATCACCAAGGGCTACCGGAAGGACACCCGTCACAGCAGGATCAAGAGTACCTCCATGCCCTGCTTTTTCAATCTCTAAAATTTCTTTGACCCAAGCGACAACCTGATGAGACGTTGGACCCGCTGGTTTATCAAGATTAATAAAACCATTTTTCAACAACTCTCGTACAGTCCGTTCACCAGGAGCTTTTCCATAATGTGAATTTGTTTTGACAATAACTTTAATCAATCTTTTCCGCTGTTTCAATGAAGGCAACGTGTATGTTTTCTCAGTCATTTTCACTCACTGAATAACAGAAGAATATAAAAACTCGTTTATGCCTCTAGATGTTCTATAATAATCTTCATGATTTCCTCAGGAGTCTTCTCCGAGACATCAACGATCACATCGTAAATTGAGGTATCACGTACATCAATACCATAATATTTTTTATACCTCGTTGCTTCGCTCTTCTCTCGATTGAGGATCTCTTTTTTCCTCTTTTCAACAACTCCTTGTTCCCGTTTCACGATACGACCAGCACGGACATTAATATTGGCTGCTAATAGCACCTTCATCGCAGGAATATGGTTCTGATACGCAAGCCAGCCAGAGATCCTTCCTTCCACAATGACGTTCCCCTTGCGTAAAATATCAAGTTGATATTGATCGAGTTTCTCATCGATTTCCTGATGGGTCTCACAATACTTGCCGAATTCCTCAAGAGACATCTTATATTTTTTCGCCAGATCCCGAAAAATCTCACCAGAATATACGTATCGTAACCCAAGTCGTTTCTCTAAAAGTCTCGCGACTGTTGTTTTGCCAGTACCTGGAAGACCACTAATGGTGATCGTTGTCATAATTCCCTTATTTCGGAGACGGTTTGATGGCTTTTCTCATGTTCTGCCACCAGTTCGACCAGCTGATCCATTTGAAACCCTGTCGTATTAGCTGACCTGCTAAAAACGAAAAAACCATGTAGAGTAAAAACCAGTTTGACATGATAAAACTTGCCCGGTCAAATAAGGAGATACCGCCGCCCCAGGGGACTGTAAAGTAAGAATAATGAACATTACTCCCTAAAAAATAAGTAAGCCAGATGAAAATTGGGGCGATAAAGATAAAAAGAAAAAACATCGATTTCATCATCCCACCGGATGATTGAGTAGTCATCCGCATAATCTGCGGCTGCATTTTCATAAGTTTCTGTAAACGATTGGTGTTACCTTCTTTTCTTGCTTTCGTGATTTCTTTATTGAATGCTTTACTTGCTTCTTGTGCCTGTCCCATTGCTTTCCAGTTGGTAAATAAATGGGTGAAAAATGATGAAAGAAACACAACAATGATTCCTGCAAGCACGATGGTAAGCAAGGGGTTTGCTCCATTGAACCCGACAAGAGGAGCAAACACAGAATTAAGTGAGAGTGCAACTAAATTTCTAATATTTGCATCACCAAAGATTAATATCATGACAAAGAGAAGAAGCATGAGAAGGAGCATTTGTCCTGCTTGAGCGAAATCATCAAGTTTCTTCATTGTATCACAGGCTCAGCTTCTTTTACTGCTGCATCGAGGGCATTATCATGGTTGAGCACGATTTTCACGGTTGCGCCGGTAAGTGTAGCATATGCCATGGCTGCCGCCCGGTTCATCATCTGATGTTCCGCGATTTTTTCAACAGAATCAGGGTCTCGGTTTCGTGTCATATCTTTTGCCCTTCTGTTAAAGATTTCTTGTGGATCTGCTTCCACAATGACAATAGCGGTCGGGTTTAATTTCCGTAACACCCATTCTGGTAATCCGGGCATGTATCCTTTTGGTGTTTTTACAGTACAATGTGTATCAAGAATGACGTTCTTCATTTTACCTACTTTTTCAGCGGTTTTTATCTGAAGTTGTTTCTGCTGATCCAAAGTGAGTTTTCTCATCTCATCGCGATCTTTCGCCATCCCAAGTTCTTTTGCGATATCGATCATGACGGTTCCGAAGGTGACAAATTGAATGTCCATTCCTTCTGCTGCTTTCTGCATCACTGTGGTTTTACCTACCCCGGGTATCCCGGTCACGACAATGATTCCCATGTCCTTCCTCACTATTCTGCTCCGAAGAATCCTCTCAGAATTGGATGCATCTCCATAGCTTGTTCTTTTGCGATCTGCTCGTACATTTGAATCATGATACCGACCGTCAGTAGCACCCCTGTACCGCTCGCGTTTCCTAAGGTACCCACTGCATCAGCACCCGCGGCCAGGGCACCGACCGAGGCACCACCAATCACGGTCACAACCGGGATGTATCGCTCGAGTACTCTACCTAACACTCGTGGGTCGCGTCTGAACCCAGGCATGACCATGCCTGATTGTTGTATCTGTTTTGCAACGTCATTCGGGCCCATATTCGTTGTTTCAATCCAGAATTTCGCAAACAGTACTGACCCAAAAATCATCAGAAAGAGGTAGATAAGGACTTTTACTGCGAATTGCCATGGCGCGTGACCACCAGATCCTCCACCGATAATAGGCATGAGCCAAGTGTTCACACCATTGAGGTTTGACAGATACCACGCTCCTCCTGCAATCGGCGAAGTAGATCCACCGGCTGTATTATATTTTCCAATCCACCATTGATGCCCGATACCTGGTAACCCCTGCAGTCCAGGATGTGTATAGAATAACAATGCAAACATATTGATATTTGCTAGCAATGCTGACATCAAGATGACTGGAATGTTCGAAGCATAGATCAGTCGTATCGGATATCGCCCTCGTGCGCCTCGCACCTTCGCATGGGCTAACGGAAGTTCAATCCGAGATGATTCCGTAAATGTTACTATTAGGAAAATTGCAATGGTACCGAGTAGTGGTACAATCGCATTCGCAGATGAGCTATGGCCAATAAACAGTATTTGATATCCACCATCTACTAAATCACCGAGGCTCATCTGAGATGCAAGATAGTATGTTCCTGGAATAACCCCTGCAGGAGGATTTGAGATGCTGAGTGGTTGAGACGTCGATGTCGGTAACCAGTTAAAGAGTCCTGTGAAGATGGATTGTGATACACCCGCAGCAATAAACATGGAGATACCAGAGCCAATACCCCATTTGGAGATCAGCTCATCCATCATGAAGACAAGGTATGCACCGATGAACAGCTGCAAAATGATAATCACATCTGCCATTAATTTGCCGCCAACCATTGCAGTGAGACCGTCTGTGGGACTGAGATATCCATACACCTGAGGAATAGCTTCAACAAGAATCATGACGATAACAAGGACTTTTTGAGACCCCTGATAAATCGCTTTATCCTCTTTTTTTGTTAAATCGAGTTTAATGATTTTGGCACCAACGAAGAGCTGAAGGATGATTGACGCAGTTACAATTGGACCAATACCCAGATGCATGATCGAACCTGATGCCCCGGCCATGATAGCACGATAACTTGCGAACATATCCAGGATTTGTCCGCTGACCCCCCAAATCATAACATTTGTTAAAATGAAATAGAGAGCCAAACAGAGAATAGTCCAGAACATTTTTGATCGAAAATTCACATGAACCTCTGGCTTTTGTACTGCAGGCCAACGTTCAATAAGTGGTTGTAATAGATATAAACGGCTCTTTTTCTCTTCTGCCATAGCAAAAACCTTTATTCTTCTATTTTTACGTCCCCGCCGTGTTCTGCAATCTTATCGATTGCTTTCTGTGACGCGGATTTAACCGTAATTTTATACCCATGTTCAACGATTCCTCCACCCAATAGCTTATCAAAACCTTCTTTTGAGAGATCAATTTCTTTCTTCCCGTGGAATTTTTCCTCGAGCTGACCAACGTTAATGATTCGGTCATCCTTGACAAGACTGAGATCTCGTTTGAACCCATGAACACCGAAATGATCAGGCATGTATTTTAGCATGTGCATGAACTTGTGTTTATGAAGTCCAGCGTTTCCTCTGCCACCACGTAACCCTGCACCACGACCGCCTTTTTTACCTTTCCCATGTGTCATTGATCCTCTGAATTTCTTTGTCTTTGTTCGTGCCACTTCAATCACGTTCCAATTTCTTTTTTGTACTTGTTTAAGTCGAAAGCAGATAAAGTACTATATTATTATCTTTTCGGATACTTTATAATAGATAAACAAGACGGTGAAATCACGGGTTTTTTCTCATTTATTCTATCGTTTCGAGTTTATCTTCGTGCTCTAAGGTTTGATAGTATCTGCATTCATAATTGTTGTTTGGGTCAATAGTTGAGGAGTTTTTAAACCATTCTAGTTTTTCTTTTTTTGCGTGAGTAGGTATTTGTTATTTTTATCAAGATCAATGAACAAATCTGCGACTTCAAGAAGTTTATGAGAGGTAGTTCGTCCAAAGGCCATGACCTCAGTTCTGCATCCTAGGCTTTTCGCATGTTCCAGCAGATCAGAGAAATCACCATCACCGCTAATGAGTACAATGGTATCAAGCTTTGGCGCATGTCGCATGACATCCATGGCTATCCCAACATCCCAATCACCTTTCTTTGCGCCATCATAAAAAACCTGCAGTTCCTTTGATCGTACTTCAAATCCGATTTCTTCAAGTACGCTGTAAAAGGTTTGTTCATCTTTAACATCTGCTTTGATTACATATGAAATCGCTCGTATAAGTTGTCGTTCAGCTATTGCTTCTTTTAAAAGTATTTTAAAATTTACTTTCTTGTTGTATAAATTTTTTGCAGAATAGTACATATTTTGAACATCAACAAACACACCGACACGTTGATCTACGTTTCTTCCTTGTGACATAGCAAGTTTCCTTTAGTATTATGTGATCCCGTGAAAGAAATATATCTTATTATGATTTTGGTTTCCGGAGTTCGAACCTATAAATTCAGGAACGTGTGATGATTCGTAGGAGGATGACATCGTATTTGACGACTTCTTTCGTATGGAACTCAAACATCCATTTAATCGGAAAGGTGTACTCTTTTTGATAGGTGATTTCCCCGTCTAATGCATTGATCATTTTTTCCAAAAAAAAGATTGTTTTTTTGAGATGAAGTGAATAAATAACACTTGAGATTTCAAATGCTTTTTTGAGGAATTTTCTGTCAGCTTTTATATCGCTTTTCTGCGCTCCGAATGGTGGGTTCATTAGTACGGTATCGCAGGTGGTATCGACCGCGGTAACGTCTTTTATTGTATATGTTATTGGAAGAGCATTTGTTTTTGCGTATTTTTTTGCTGCTGTGATGATGTTTTTATCGATATCAAAACCATGAACCTTTTTTGCACCCATATAGATAGCACCAACAGAAAAAATACCAGTACCACACCCAAGGTCGACTACTGTTTTATTTTCGAGGTCTCCCCATTGATATGCGGTAAAAATGATGTCTGCAGCGATGGGTGCTGGTGTCATATATTGTTCAAGTTGGGGAACTGGCATTGTAGGTTTGGGAATTTTTTGAAGGAGGATTTCGAGTTGTTTTTGTTTCATTTTATTATCATGAAGGATTATTTATTTACTAATAGTTTTTTCTTTTTCAAGAAGGTTATTATCCAAAAATTTTATTTGCTGGTGGTTGTTCTAGGTTTTCCTCTGGGCTCGTAGATCAGCGGAAGATCGCCCCCTTGGCATGGGGGAGGCCTCGGGTTCAAATCCCGACGAGTCCACTATTCCCCTATTTTTTAAAAGGATATTCAAAAAGATAGATGATAAAAATACAAATAATAGATAAAAAGTAAGATTGTTCACTTAAAAACTATCTTCGAATCTGGCATCTCATCTTGATGAGTAACGATTCTCAAAAAATTTTAATGAAAAATATTAATAAAATTTAGAAAATACAAAAAATTTAAATATAGGAGAAGCTGTTTGAGGGTACTACATATATAAATAGGTAATCATCAAATGATACGAACAAAAGTAATCAATGATTCCACTGATTTGGTCTCTATCATTAGAGCATTTGATTCACCTCTTAAAAAAGATGTGTTTATGGAGATATCAAAAGATTGGATTCCTACTAGTCTTATAATTGATAAGTTCGGTGAAGACGGCCAAGCTGCTCTTGAATTCTTCGACAAAATGAAACTCGCAGAAACGAAATGGACGACGCCGGAGGACGGCATGGACGGAAAACCGCAGAAGATGTATCGCTCCTTCTATTCCCTTTTCAGCATCAACATCTCCTGCCCGGTCAACGAAATCAGCGAAATTTTTAATGTCTCATCATTAAACGATAATCAATTCAAGAAACTTGAGGAAGACATCTACGATTTCATCAGTGATACTGGAACCTTTGCTAACAAGGTTTCAGAGAACTTCGGCATCTCCGGCACCGCGTTGAAAGCCTTAGTAAAACGATCCAATAAATTTCAATATACCGGATTAAAAATAACTCGAACCCAACCCGGATCGGACATTAATTAAAACTATTTCACAATTGTTTTAAGCTCGTGCACTATTCAAACCATAATGGATTATACCGTTATTATACAAGCGTTCTGGATTGTTATTCCTATCTATGTCGCGAACGCAAGTGCAGTGATCGTCGGCGGAGGAATCCCGATTGATTTTGGTAAAACCTGGAAGGATGGACGCCGATTATTTGGTGATGGAAAAACCTGGCGAGGATTGCTTGCAGGCACCTTTCTTGGAATGACCGCAGGGTTTGGTTTAGCAGTCGCCGCCAAATACCTTAAAACAAGTGAATATGCATTTCTTGGTGTCACGGATTTTGAAGGATTCCCGATGATGATTCTAATACTTTTCTCCCTGTGTTTTGGCGCGTTACTTGGAGATATTATTGAGAGTTTCTTCAAACGACGTATCGGTAAAGATCGCGGTCAGGATTGGATACCGTTTGACCAACTTGATTTTCTTGTAGGTGCCCTTGTTTTTAGTTTTTTAATGAGTGAATTCCTCTACTTTCTAAGGTTGACATGTTATCATTGGTTTTTCCACAACATCACGATATGGCATATTCTTATACTCCTGGTTATCACCCCTTTTATCCATATTACAGCGAATGTTCTATTTCGAAAAGCACGGAAAAAGAAGACAAAAAATTAAAGAGTTCGAGATGATTCCTTTCTAGTTAATGTGACTGGTGAGAATATGAGTGTGCAGAAAATAAGACAAAAAAAACAATCCTTAAAAAGTACTACAATTACGATGAATAAGGATTTAAAGCAATGGATTTCTGCAGAAGAACAAGCTGATATCTCAAAAACTATAAATACGAAATTAAAAGATAGAAAACCAAAGGGAAAATGTAGCATTTGTCGGGTTCATCCGGCAAAATCTGTTTGTATCAAATGCGGGAACTCGGTGTGCAGTTCCTGTTATTTTACTATGGTTGGTTTGTGTCAAGACTGTCTTTCAAAAGAAACTATTGAAAAATGGAAAAATAAAAAAACAGATTGGAAAAAGATCCTTGATATCGATTGGGTTGACTAATTCCCGTGTTCTCGCTTCACCCGTTCTCCTTCGAGTGATAGGGAAAGCATTGCTCGTGCTGCTCTCCATGAAGAAGGGTAGATTGGTACTCCAACTGCTTTTAAATCAAGGACGAGGTCTTCAAATTCTTTACCACCGACCCAGCAGCCAAGTATCGGTTTTTCGTATTCATGATGAAGTTTCTGTTGATGAATCATCTTTAAAATAGCACCCGCATATTCGCGTGGTCGTGCATATCCCGCATGAACAGATGCAACGATGATACCATCGATGTTTTCATCCTCCAAAAGTGCAAGTGTGGATGCCCAATAGCGATAAAATCCTGCGTCAGCAACAAGATCAACAGGGTTGTTTGGTTTGATCAACCCGGGAACGATTTTCTCGATTTTTTTAAAGGTTTTCAGAGATAATTTTGGGACGGTCAGATTATTTGCTTCACAGGCATCTGTGAGAAGAATTCCAAGTCCGCCTCCGTTGGTGATGATTCCAATCCGATTGCCTTTCGCTGGAGGCTGCCCAGCGAGTGCCCGTGCCATGTCAAATAATTCAACGACATCACGACACCGTATCCCGCCTGCTTGTTTAATGGCAGCACTATATAGTTCATCACTTCCTGCCATTGAACCTGTGTGAGATGCGGTCGCTCGTGCACCTGCTGCGCTTCTTCCTGCTTTGACCACAAGCACAGGTTTGTTACAGGCCTTGATACTATTCATAAAGTCTCGTCCATGTCGGATTCCTTCGATATACAGTCCAATTACTTTGGTATCTGGATCTTTATTGAAGTATTCCACAAGATCATCGTCATCGATGTCAAGTTTGTTTCCCACCCCAATGATCTTTGAGAGTCCAACGTATTCATTGTTCGCCAGGTAAATCATCCCCATTCCCAGTGCACCACTCTGGCTGATGAGAGCAAGATTTCCTTTCCGTGGCATCCCAAAGACAAAGGAGACATCTAGATTCACCGATGCGTTCTTGTACCCCATGGTGTTCGGCCCTAAAATCCTAATTCCAGTTCCTTCCACGAGTTTTTTAATGGTTTCTTCTCCTTCATAGTTACCTATTTCGCTAAACCCTGAGGTGATAATAATAATCCATTTAACCTTTTTTTTCACACAATCTTTAATGATTTTTGTAACGAGTAATTCAGGTACCGAAATCATTACGAGGTCAATCGAGTCAGGAATATCAGTCAGTTTCTTGTAGCATTTCATTCCAAGGATTTCGTCTTCGTTTGGATTCACCGGATATAATCTACAAGGATAATCAGAAATCAGAATGTTTTTCAACGACGCATGTCCTATTTTTGTCGGGTTTTTTGATGCACCAACGACGGCGATACTTTTTGGATTGAAAAACGTCTCTAATGATTGTTTCATAACATCTTCCTTTTTTCTTTTTTAAGCCATTCTTTTTTGTTACTTAAAGGTACTGAAATAATTGATATATTTTTTTAAATATACAACTAGATATATTGTTTCATCAAGCGCACTACCTCTGCACTATCGCGTGCCTGTCGATAATCTTCTAACGGTTCTTGATTTAATTCTAGAAAACGAGGACCCCATGTGTAAATACCCATGATCTCTTTCGCATGCTCGACCTCCCCAAGAATGTATAATGCGGCAATAAACGCCTCAAGAGTACTTAATTGAAATGGCTTCCCATAATTCACGGGGTTTGCCGCCAATAAAAACGGTAACGCACGAGAGATAGTTTTTGTCTTAAGAAATTCAAATGATTGTTCAGCTGTCTTCCACGAACAATCCAACGCAACAAGTCCATGTTTTTGCGCGATTGGTATATCTTCCTGCG
The DNA here is from genome assembly GCA_902384685.1 of uncultured archaeon. Classification (GTDB taxonomy): domain Archaea; phylum Thermoplasmatota; class E2; order DHVEG-1; family DHVEG-1; genus SM1-50. The sequence goes on from CABMCU010000030.1 coordinate 22,323, forward strand.
ACAAGCTCTTTTCTGTGAACGGGTTTAAAAGAATCGCATGATATGGTAATTTCCGAATATTTTTCTGAAGAGTCACAAACCTAAATCGATGTAATTTCTTTGCCGTACACTTCTTTGGATCATCCTGATTTGCATAATACACGATAAGCCTTATAGCTTCGTTCATTCCAAAATCCTCACATCAAGTACCATATGATCAATCCTTGGGGCATATGATTTGATTTTATTTACATTTAACAGCTCAACAGAGCGATAATATTGTTTTGCTGCCTTTTCAATATGAGAAAGTGGTTGCTCTGGAATGAACTCAACCGGAACTAGCTCATGGTAATGAAGAACCCCATTGTTCTTCCTTAAACACTCAAGAGCGACCCATAAAAATTCCTGTGGGTCTTTCAGATACCCCAAAATCACCCGATCTGCACAATCCTTCGGAGCACTCTCCCGGTTATCACCAAAAAGAGGTTCTACGATTGTGTTGACATGATTCAACACCACATTCGCACATAAATATTTGAACGCAACCGGATTAATCTCACAAGCAAATATTTTCTTTGGTTGACTATATACTGCCATTGGAAGTGTAAAATACCCGATCCCAGCAAATAAATCAACCACAGTCTCATTTTTATGTGCAATCGTCGCCATCCGTCGTCGCTCCGTCATATTCCCTGATGAAAACATGATCTTTTGCGGATCCACCTTAAAATGAATCCCGTTCTCGGAATGGATTGTTTCAGTGATTGCTGAACCAAAAATCACCTCAACAACTGGTTTTCGATACACCCCTGAAATCCCGCCCACGTCATTCAACACTGCCGTGCAATCAAGCTCTTCTGCATATGCTTTTCCGATGAGCTGTTTGTACTGACTCAGCTCCTCAGGTAATTTTATTGTAACAATCGTGCCGATTTTTTTCCATTTATCAGGAAGGTGCTGAATTATTTCTAAAGGAATAACCGATGACAACGTTTTTTTAATATAATTGAAAGGTGTTTGCCGCATTTTCTTTTCTTACATATTACACCGCTATAAAACCTCATCCCTCCCCCCAACAACTCTATGTACTGAAAACTCTATTCGCACAATGGATGGCAGAGTTCTTTCCTTATTCACCACGAAAAAACCAAAAAGAAATCATACAGGAAATGACTGATGCGCTGACGCACAGACGACAATTTATCTTCGAGTCAGGGACGGGTTCAGGGAAAACCATCTGTGTTCTTGCGGCAACACTAAAATACGCAATGGAAAACAAGAAAAAAATCATTTACATAACACGAACCAACGCACAACAACGACAATTCATCCTTGAACTCCGTGCCATAAAAAAGAAAAC
>CABMCU010000031.1 GCA_902384685.1 uncultured archaeon
GGCAAAGCAACCGTTGCAGCAAGCAGGAAACTGCTTACCTGTATTTGGCATATGCTCATGAAGGATGAAATGTTTAAGTACAGCAACGACGATTAGGAGTGAGAAGTCTTTTCATAGGTATTTCATATTGAAGATTGAGACGTTATTTTTTCTCGCTTAAAATGTAAGGCCGGTTAATGTTTTTGTGTCAAGGATACCTATGATTGATCGTATTTTATTTACTATGATGATGCCAAGTTCTTCGAAATCCTTTGCATCTATTTTTGCAATAAGGTCGTACTCTCCAAATAATGGATGTAGTTCGACAATTTGTGGTATTTTTGATAATTTGTTGTAGACGTCATGTTCATGAGCTGGAGCGACATTTATTAAAATAAAACCTATGGCCATCTGTTTTTCTCCTTTTTCTCTTTTATATTAATTTTAACACTGGTCTTTATTCTATTTTTTTTTATTGGTATTTTCGTTCATAGAACCTAAGGTTCGACTTCGTCTGTGCTAATCTGCCCGCTCGATGCAAGTTTACAACTTTCGCAAATTCCTTCCATTTCTTCTTCAGGTTCGAGTTCGTCTCCGCAAACAGAGCAATACGTTGACATAGTATGCCATCCCTCTCTCTGCACGAGTGATAAGAGTCAATTTGCAATAGAATTGTCGTTTATAAAGTCTTTTCTTTCCTTTTTTTTTCAGTCGATCATAATGATAATACTTTTTTGAAAATATTTCTTCCTTTTTTTTAATCATCAAAATTTTTTGAAATACATACATTCATTTTTTTCATTGTATATCTACTTTTAAAATTTTTTTTTAAAAAAAAATGAAATGATACATCAGCGTTAGTTACAATAAATTTTAATACATGTTCTTCGATAAGGGGTGTACATAGTGAGTTTTTTATAATGAAAGGGAGAACCAAATGGATTTGACGGGCCTTCAAACTGAAGATGAGCCCCCTCCTCTCGATGGCGTTGGAGATACTCTTCTTTCTCGAGCTAGGAATCTTGAACGGGTACTCGGTTTTGGGAACATCTTTTTGAAATTCGAGGGTGGCAACCCGACCGGAACACAGAAAGATAGAATCTCTCAATATCACGTGAAGAAAGCATTGTTGGAAGGATACGATACCATCACGGTTGGGACTTGTGGTAACTACGGTGTGTCACTTGCCTATTTCGCAAAACTTGCCGGACTAAAAGCAAAAATTCTCATTCCTGAACAATACTACGTAGCACCAAAACGAAAAGAAGAACTACAGAGCATGAACGCTGAGATTCTTACTATTGATGGGAAATACGAAGACGCAGTCGAAGAGAGCCGTAAACTATCACGCATGGAACATGTGTATGACGCAAATCCTGGAAATGGAAATGAAGGATGGCGTGGCTACATATCGATAGCATATGAAATTTATCAACAACTCAGGCGACCACCGACTGCAGTCGCAGTGCCAGTTGGTAATGGAACAACCCTTGTTGGTATTTATCACGGATTCAGAAATCTTCTTGAAAAAAATATCATTGATCGTATGCCGTACCTTGTTGGTGCATCTACACCGGGTGGAAATCCTATTATTAGAAGTTTCAAAGCAGGTGCTTCGAAAACCGAGGATTTACAGCCTGCAGAGCTTAAGGAAAGTAGTATCAATGAACCACTCATCGCGTACCATTCCTACGATGGAGACGAAGCATTACACGCTATTTATAAAACCAATGGTTGGGCTGATTACGCAAGTGATTCTTGCATGATAAAGTTTCATATCTTACTTCGAGATTTAGAAGGATTAAACGTGCTTCCTGCGTCGGCAAGTCCTATTGAAGCATTGATTAAATTCAAAGAGCATCGAGACCTGAATAGTGATTATGTGATTGTTCTTACGGGGAGAAAATTTAGGTAAAGATTCTACCACGGAATTGATTTCTTTATGCCGAAAACTCGCGCAATGGTCTATGCAGATCGTTTGTACAGTTGTGCAGATGGTAAGACCGCTCATGGGCTTGTACGTTATAGCAAAAAATTTAACATCGTCTGTGTGGTTGACTCGACGCTACCAGTCGGTGATGCCGCAGAGTTTTTAGATGGAACGAAGAAAGGAATACCGTTATTGAATAGTCTTGATGATGCATTCACATCAATGCATCCAGACACGTTTATTATTGGTGCTGTTTCTGAAGGTGGTGTACTCCCCAAAGGTTACGACAATGCAGTAAACTGGGCATTGTCGAAGGGATTGAATGTTGTTTCTGGTCTTCATCAATTTCTTTCAGACGATCCCGGGTTTATAAAACGCGCAAAAGAGCATCATTGTACAATCACTGATGTCCGAAAAATCTTCCGTGATCACAAACGATTCTATACAGGAAACATCGTAAAAATACCGTCAATTCGAATAGCACTTATCGGTACGGATTCTGCGATCGGAAAACGAACGCTAGCTGTTTTACTGGTCGAAGAATTACAAAAGCGAGAACGGATTACGGACATGATTTTCACTGGTCAAACAGGCTGGCTGCAAGGCTGGCCTCATGGTGTGGTCTTGGATGCGATGATCAATGATTTCGTATCCGGGGGAATTGAGGGAGCAATCCTTGACTCATGGAAAGATCTTCATCCGGAATTTATGATTATCGAAGGACAGGGAAGCTTGGTGCATCCGTTCTTCCCAGGTGGTTTTGAGATTTTAGCTGCTAGTCAAGTAAATGGATTTATCTTAGTTGATGCACCGAAACGACCGCACCTTGATGGGTTTCCTAACTACTTGATGCCTGACCCCAAACGAGTGGTGAAAATTGCTGAATTGATCACTGAAAAAAAACTTATCGGCATCGGAATTAATCATGAACACATGACTAAATCTGATATCATCCGTTCAAAAAATATCTATCAGAAAATGTTCAAGGTACCTGTCACAGCTCCACTTATGGATGGTGTTGATGTCCTTGTCGATGCGCTAGAGGCGATGTACAATTATAAAAAATAATCTTCTATGTCTTTCATCAATTTCTCTTTCTGACCCGACGATTAAAAAAAATACAGCAGGAGCTGAAATCATCATAAAAAAATTTGATAAAACAGAAAATCGTTTCACAATCATTAACAAATATGAAAAACAACTTCAAGAAAATCAAAAGCCTTTGCTTCGGCTCGCGTTCTGTATGCCGTTGCTTAACTATGGTCTTTTTTCTGAAAAAATCCAATTAAACTTTCCGATAAGCAAAGCTGATTTTTCTTTACTAACCGATCTCAATCTGATATTTAGTCGTGATATTTTCGTAAACAAAATTGCACATGGCTCTAACCCGTATATTTACCCAGAGTTTTTCCCTGATCAAGAAAAAATAACCCCACATGATGGGGATCCAAAAGCAGTGATTCATCCAACACAATTCATTATTGATACGTTAATTGGTGATGGGATGGATCCTCTAAAATCAGGTGTTCTTTCAAGCGGAGGGAAAGACAGTTTGTTGACCTATGGTTTACTCAAAGAACTTGGTTCAAATGTGTACCCTCTCTATGTGAATGAGAGTGGTGGTCATTGGAAAACCGCGCTTACTGCATATAAGTATCATAAAAAAACGGAACCAAATACGCAGCGGGTGTGGACTAATGTTGATAGATTTTATAGTTTCATGCTTGATCATTTACGATTCATACGAGCGGATCATCGGAAGATTTGGCATGATGCTTATCCCATACGGTTGTGTATCTTTCCATTCTATGTTTTTAGCCTACTTCCTATTTTTATTAATGAGAGAATTGGTAATCTACTTTTAGGCAGTGAATTTGATGATCTGCGTTATGAAGTTCAATATAAAGGAATTCAGCACTATTATGGTGTCTATGATCAGCATCAGGATTATGATGTACGGATGAATCAATGGTACGAGAAACGAATCCCTGGTCTGTATCAGTGGTCTGCGTTGAGAAATATATCAGGTCTTGTTGATCAAAAAATTCTAGTTGATCGCTATCCGGCTCTAGCCAGGCAACAGCGTTCCTGTCATTCCTGTCACATCAAAGATGATGTGGTATATCCTTGTGGAACTTGCTCGAAATGTTTAGGAATTCTCCTGTATCTTTTAGCGAATGATATAAATCCGGCTCTTATGAATTATCAGAAAAAAGACATTGAATATTTCTATACTCATGTAGGAGCATCGTCGCTTAAACTTGATAAAGATGAGAAAGATCAATCGTTCTTCTTACTGAAAAGAAAAGGAACTGCCCCTAAACTTAATTATGTTGATCATGTCGAAAAAATCCATATTCATGCATCGATATGCGATCCTCGTCTGTATCCCAAACAATTCCGGGATGGTTTATTGAGAATACTAAAGGAGTACACCACGGGGTACTGTATTTTAAAAAATGGGGAATGGGTGCCCACGGAGAAATGGCAGGGAAATTCCGATACTATAATTCCTTAACCATCCTTATCGCATCACGAGAACCTTCATGGTCATAGTAGTAATATTTTTTCAGTAGCGCTATTTTTTTAAATCCGGCGTTTTTGTATAACTTGATTGCTGCGTGGTTTGTAGTTGAGACTTCCAGTCTGATTTTATGTATCCCTTTTTTTCTGAGGAGTTTCTCTGTAGCAGAGAGTAATTGTAGACCGATCCCTTTTTTACGATGTATCGGGTCGACATTGATGGTTTCGATTCCTGCGACCGTAGTTCCTCTCCTGTATAAGATGATGATGAATCCGCGTATAAGCATCTCAGTTGTCTCTACTAGTACAGTACTATTCGCTTTCATAAGAAAATAGCGAAATTGTCGTCGTGTATATGCGAATTCTTTCGGAAAACAGAGGTTCTCCAGTGCAACGATTCTTTCCAAATCATCAGTAGAAGCGATTCTAATATTGGTGTTTTGATGCATTGTAGTAGGTTACGCCAAAGAGTTCAAATAGTTTTTTTCTTACAGAAAGTCATCTAGCTATTTTTTATATAGATGATAGTGTTTTCTTTCATATCCTTACGAAAGGCTGACTCATGGCAAACAAGCGGAAAAAAACAGAATTGAAGATTTCTGGGATGACCTGTGCAGTATGTTCGTCTACCATAGAGAAATCCCTTGCTAATCTTCCGGGTGTATTGAAAGCGCAAGTGAATCTCGGTAATGAACTTGCTTCTGTGGAATACGATTCAACACAGGTGAAACTTAGTGATTTAGAAAAAGCAGTTACTAATGTTGGGTACGGTATTGTAAATGAGAACGTAATTCTTAGAATCGGTGGGATGACCTGTGCTATTTGCGAAAAAACCGTTACCGATACCTTACAACGTCTCGATGGTGTAGTAAAGGTGTCTGTGAATCTTGCAACTGATAAAGCCACGGTGACCTATAATCCGCGAATGATTAGTCTTGTTGAAATGAAAAAAGCAATAGCGGATTCAGGGTATCAGTATCTTGGTGCGGAAAGTGATGAAGATCTCACGACAGAGATTCAGGAAAAAGACCTTCGAGTGAAACGAATTAGGATTTATGTCGGGTTTCTTATTGGTATTCCGCTGATGATTCTCATGTATGTTCATTCTTATATTTCGATGGAACTATTATCCTATCTGTCTCTTGTTATTTCAACACCCGTATTTATCTATATTAGTCATCCAATATTCGCTGCAGGATACCATGCACTCAAGAACAAGAATCTCACCATGGATGTTATGTATTCCATGGGTATTGGAGTTGCGTTTGGCGCAAGCATACTAGGAACGTTTGAAGTTGTGCTTACTCGTGAGTTCTTGTTCTATGAGACTGCAGTTCTACTGGCGACGTTTTTGACATTAGGGCGGTACCTGGAAGCGAAAGCAAAAGGGAAAACCTCTGAAGCAATCAAAAAATTAGCAGGACTTCAGGTAAAAACAGCACTGTTGATTCGGGAGGGAAAAGAAATCGAGACCTCCATTGAGGATGTTCAAGTCAATGATGTGGTCTTAGTAAAACCTGGGGGAAAGATCCCGGTTGATGGCATGGTGATAAGTGGAGAAAGTTACGTCGATGAGTCAATGGTAACCGGGGAACCTCTCCCGGTGATGAAGAACGAAGGAAGCCTGGTCACTGGAGGGATGTTAAATACGAATAGTGTGCTGCAGGTGAAGGCAACAAAGATTGGTAAAGATACCTTGCTTGCGCAGATCATTAAGTTAGTGGAGGAGGCGCAGGGCTCCAAACCTCCGGTGCAACGTATTGCTGATACTGCAGTGAGTTATTTCATTCCGGTTGTATTAACCATTGCTGTGGTATCGTTTCTTGTCTGGTATGTTCTATTGAGAAGTACACTGCTTTTTAGTCTGACTGCATTGATTTCTGTGCTGGTGGTCGCGTGTCCATGTGCATTGGGACTTGCGACACCGACAGCGGTTACGGTGGGGATTGGTCGTGGTGCTGAACTTGGAATTCTGATTAAGAACGGAGAGGCATTGGAGATCTCTGAGAAGATTACGACAATGGTGTTTGATAAAACTGGGACGCTGACGAAGGGGAAACCTGAGGTCACCGATGTTATCGGTTTTGACGTGAAGGATACGTTTGTGTTGGAGAACGCTGCAAGTGTTGAGAATAATTCCTTGCATCCGCTTGCTGAAGCAATCGTGAATAAAGCTAAGTTGCAGGGTCTTTCTTTGAAGAACACAAGCGGGTTTGATACGTTTGCTGGTAAAGGGGTGCAGGCTACCGTGGACGGGTCTGTTGTTTTGATTGGCAATCGATTACTTCTCAAAGAGCATGGTATTGTATTGCCTACGATGGTTGAGCAGATGTTAGATCAGTTGGAAACGAAGGGAAAGTCAGTTATGTTTGTTGCGTTTGATCGAAAGCTTGTCGGTTTGATCGGTATTGCTGATGTTGTGAAGGAGACAACGACGTTATCGATGAAACAGTTCAAGGAGATGGGGTTGCAATTGGTGATGATTACGGGTGATAACGCACGTACCGCCAAAGCGATTGCGCAGCAAATCGGCATTGATGTAGTAAGGGCTGAGGTTCTCCCTCAGGAAAAAGCAATTGAAGTAAAGAAATTACAGGAGTCTGGAGAGGTAGTCGCGTTTGTTGGTGATGGAATTAATGATGCACCTGCGCTTGCCCAGGCTGATGTTGGTATTGCGATTGGGAGTGGTACGGATGTCGCGATTGAGAGTGGGGATATTGTGTTGGTGAAAAACGATCTTATGGACTCTGTTGCTGCAGTGCAATTAAGTCGGAAGGTAATGGCGCGTATTAAGCAGAATTTGTTCTTGGCGTTTGCATATAACACGGCACTTATCCCGGTTGCTGCGGGTGTGCTTTTCCCGTTTTTTGGGGTGACGTTTCGACCGGAGTTCGCTGGATTTGCCATGGCACTAAGTTCTGTTACGGTCGTGACTCTTTCGTTGTTATTAAAAAATTATGTGCCGTCAGCAAAGGAGGTGAGAAGTCATGGCAATTGATCCGATTTGTAAAATGATGGTTGATGAAAAAACGGCGAAATTTACCAGCGTTTATAATGGGAAGACGTATTATTTCTGTGCACCCGGATGTAAAAAAGCGTTTGATGTAAATCCTGAGCAATATGTTCGTTTGAAATAAGTATGTGAATTGACATTGTAGATTATTATAATTTATTATTTCACAAAATTTGAAAGATTGGAAACACCCTAGATTATTAGAAAATTATGATGTTTTTTAGGTTATATATTCCATTCGCTCATTAAAATCGAGTATTGCAATTTTTTATGAAGATTAAATCAATTTTTTTTAAGTTGAAAAAAAAGTATGTGTTATTTTTTTCAGGATTTTTTTGCCATCAATCGTTTATCTACAATCAATCGTTTCCGTAAGAGAGAATTTTTTATCTCAGCATTAATATCTCTTGTATCGATGCTGACCCAATGGATTGCATCATGCTCAAACAACTCTTGCAACGGGAACCGACCATCCCATGGCTCCCAGGTTTTCTGTAACGTCATCCCACTAATAGTCCGAATGTTCGTCGCCCCAGCCTGGCCTATCGCATCAACAAAAGCAATCAGCCGATCCGGGGGGATTGCAACCCCCACAGTCTGTAAGAACGTACCAAGTGGTCGAACTTTCTGCAGGATATCCATGATGTCAGCAACAGGTTTGACACGGATTACCCGGAATAACGGAGACGGCTCACAATTCGGATTACTCTCATCATAAATCACTAACCACTGGTGGGTCTTTGAAGTAAAGATTTTCACCGATTCACCCATAGTCTCCTTCGTAAAATACTGATAATATCCATCTAACACCTGTATCTTACCGGAATTAGTTCCCTTCGGAAACGCACGGGTTGTTCTCTCCATCTCCACTGCAAGTAATTCAGCAAATTTTTTTGGTGAAACATCACCCCCAATTTCTACATAGATCTCCTGAGGGGAAAAACATCCCTGTTGATCCCAGGCGCACACGTCAAGAGAGGATAACTCCGCGATTTCTGAGGCTTGAGTTTTATTAAGATACTCTCGTGCAATGGTAATAAAACTGAACTTATGCCAATGACCAGCGAGAGGAACCCTCTGCCTAGTAGCTAGCTCCGACAGATTTTTACGTGCGTGTTCCCCACCGGTAGCACGCACCAGATTTGATTTCGAGAATAGGAACTCCTGAACCATTGTATTGTCACTGCGGAAGGGAAGCACTGCGATGGTATGTGCAAGCAGCGGGTCAATCTCCTCGATTGATTTTGCGTACAGTGCACCAAACACTGGCTCTTCAGAAGGTACTTTTACCCAGGTTGCTGCATCAACCAGTTTGTCCATCACCATCTCAAACGCAGCAAGACCAAGGATGTTGCCTGCACAAATATGACCTATAACCTCAGGTTCGTAGTTCAAATAACTGACATGTGGTGTGCCGTACGCCTTGACCAAGCCATCACCGCAGGGGAGAAACTTCTGATAGTTCTGCGCCTGAAGTTTCCCAGCTAATGGTAGATTTTCCTTTTTCAGGATGTCGAAAAAAATATCAAAACCCCAGGATTCAATCATCTCAATAGAAAATCCAGTCACGACTGGAAGGACGTCCCGCGCGATTTTCCTCCCCTGGTAATCCGGGTTTCTCCATAGTGCATTGACCTTATCGATCGTATCAAAAACTGCTGGGATATCATGCGTACGAAGATAGTCTAGACGTGCAGTTTTGATCCTGTCAATGATATTCCCTAATGCCTCAACCGTGAACACCGGTTTGCGAAGCGAAATACCATCGCCGATATCCTCAGAGGTAAACGATAACTCAGCATCAAACCTTAGTGCTGGGTCCCAGAAAAAACAATCAACGAGATGTTTCATAATCAACCCTTTAGAAAACAACAGGGATCTTACTTGCCGTATTCACTAGTTCCTGGGCTGCCTTGGCTTGATCGAGGATCACCCGGGAATCACCATCTACTATAAACAATCCACGGATCAACCCTCGGATTGGATCTAGTTCCTGCCGTATAACCTTTTTCCAGTTCGAATATGGCCCTTTGAACACAAACTTCGCCGTTTTTTCTCCTTTCACTAGATATGCGTCCCTGCATTTTCCATGCCACAGATCAATATAAAACACGGTTTCTTTTTTCAACTCCTCATCTGGGGTAATTACAAAAAGAAAATCACCTTCCCAGTCCTTGGCTACTTCCTGATATGCGGTACTTTTATTAAGTTCCTCTTTGAAGATTTTAATCCATTCATCCGACGGGAAATGTATTATATTCTTCACCATCCTGCTGCATCAATTCCGCCATGACCGCTGCACATCCACGTCCCTCAGACCCGGGCATCCGTGTAACTTCAACATCAAGCACTGGACCTTCCCGCTGACATTTCGGGCATCGCTCCAGTATTTTCACCCGATCTCCTGTGATAATAAAACCAGGGTAGCTGTCCGGTAGAGGATCAATAAAGGCAAAACGCCCAACCTGTTCATAACCAAGCTGGTTTAAATCCTCGTCAAGGATCAAAGGGATGATTAACGGAGGAATATGTTTGTAATGCCCTTCGCAGCTGAGAAACACAGAGCTACATTCAGACATTGCGTACACATCATGGTAACGTTCCTGAGGAATCCCTAGAGTTTCCTCTACTTTCTCCCGGAACGCCTCTTCAGGGAGGCGTTTGTTCTCATCTGCCTTCCATCCACCACCGGTGAGAATCTGACTTTCCGGTAAATGAACAAATTTTCCTTCTTTTTTCATCCGCTCGATGATCCGATCAAGCCAGAAGGGCGGACCGCAAATATTCACTCGTTTCCCGGATTGTTCGATATGCTCGAGTAAATGCATGATCCGTAAATCAGAGGTTCGTTGGACCAGGGGACTGATTGTCGATAGCGCCTTTGCTTTTATTTTCTCTGAGATACCGATGGTTTCATCCCGCTGCATCCGGAGAAATTGAGTGGTGATCTTCATATCTAATGCAACATGAATATTTACTGGGTCGTACAAATCATAGGAAATCCCAAAGAGACTCGCGATCGTCAAGTTTGTTTGTCGTGGGTCAGGAATGAGGAGAATGACCTGATCGTTTGGATTATAATCCATTAGCTCGATGACAGATTTCATTGCGCTGTATCTCACTCGGTTCCATGAACGGGTATCCCGAGGGATGAAACTAAAACGACCGCTTGTACCGCTCGTAAACATAATGCTGATGCCTTTTTTGTTGAACTCCTCGATGACCTCATCATGAGATGGGTTGTCAGTGTTAAAAACGGGTTTTGGAAGAGATCCGGAAAAAATGGTTTTCAACCAGTTTAAAAACCCTTTCCCATCAGGGTAATCCTTGAAAAACGCATCGGGGAGTAAAGGTATCTTATTCAAATCCTTCTTCGAGGTGATCATTTCAGGGGTTACTTTATTGATTTCGCAGATACGATGATATAGGAAGTTATTTTCATAATGATGATTAAAGGAATGGCGGATAGCAGGAAACATGTAATCCTGTGCTTTTGAATACTCGAAGAAGAACGTTTTCGGAGCATGCAGTGCGGTATCGACTGGTGTCCACTGCTCTTTTGGTGGTGTCAATTTATGTAAGAATTCTGGTGAATCCATAGTTCCGGATGCAGCTACCATTTTCTTTCCTTAATTGATCTTAATATTCGGTTTGAATCCCTTTAATGCAACCATTAAAGGTATCAATAGGCTTTGTAATAGTTAGAGCTTTCATTTTATTTGTCATCTTCAACCGATTCTTCAACAAGGCCATTGCCGAGCTCATTTGTCCACTGCTGATTTGAACAAACGTCGTATAATCCCCGGTGGCAGTTATTTCAGCATTCTTCTGTTTTATCGATTCATCGGAGCTGGTGATTAACTCTTCGAGATTCCCTTCGATGAATTTTATGTAAAAATACATTGTTTTGTTATCAGGGGGGACGTTTTGAATGATATTCAACAACGATGTGTTCATGTTCTTCAAATCTCTTGCCTTATCAAGTTCAGTTAAGACTTTTTTCTTCGCTAATTCAGCCCATTCTTTTGAGAGATATTTTACCATGTGTCTTCGCCTCCGAAGAGTGTTTCTATCAGCTCTTCAAAATGTTCAAGTTCCTCTTCCGATAACCCTGGTAGGAATGGATAGAGTATATGTTCTTTCCGATGGAGTCCTTTGCTACAAATAAACTCCAGTGGTGTCACTCCTTTGATCGCAAATTGTCTCCTCCAGGACTCCACGATTGCTTTATTGACGCGTTTACGTGCATCAGGGTCAGTATGATCATAATAATAATCATATTCCAAATGTGCCAGCTTTCCCCGTTCAAGGTAACTGAGGAACCCGAACGCTCCGTCGATATTATACGTCTGTGCTGGTTTTTCTAAGGCATCTATGACTTTTAGGATGGTTTTCTTATCTCCGGGCATATATCCACCACGGTACATCCACATATGTTTTCGTTCCATACGACACGGAAGAATGCGGAAGGAATGAAGCCAGACAGGATTGGTTAATTCAGGTTTTGAATACAGCTTTTCAAAGAAATCCCTGAGGTCCTCAGGAAAGACCTTTGCAAGCTCTTGAGGTGAGCTAGCAAGACCTTTTTCGAAATGCTTTCGCATGGGACCACCAAAGACAGCTTTTAATGGATTCTCCTCCTCAGCAATTGTTTTCAGCAAACTGCTTTCTTTCATGGAGGCAAGTTTGGATGAACCAAGAATCAGGCTTTTCAACATCGCATGATCAAACGAAACCTCAGCAAGCTCCTCGACGATTTTTTTGTTCTGTGCGTCACAAATCACGTCAACAACATAGTTGAGTTTCAAATATTTTTCTGCAATAAAGTTGAAATCTTCAGCAATCTCGTGCGTTGGAGAAATAAACTCTGTGAGGTATTTCCTTGAAAGGACTGCTAAAGAAATACCGATGTTTCTTTTAGCTAGTTCATGAGCCAGATCCAATGCTTCAGGTAAGGTGGTAAATGGAACGAAAACCGCCTGTTCATCATCAAGGATTTCATGAAGTTTCAATGTTAGTTTCGTGATAATCACTGAGGGGATAAGGGACAGGCTTAAGAGACCTTGCTCAGATGCATAAGGATTGGGTATATCTTTATCGCTTAGATGCTGTATCGTCCCTGTGGAATCGATGTATTCCGCGTCGATGAAATTGTCAGTTCCCCATCCGTAGGTGTTGCTCCAGGTAGTCACAATACCAAGGTTCTGGGCGTTCGCGCAGACACAGGATTCAGCCTCAGCTACATTAGCACGTAACTTATGAGCGTGCGCTGCTTTTTGTAGCTCAAAAGAGGTGACGCCGGGACCAATCGTCGCAGTAATCGTTTCGGGATCAACGTGAAGATCTTTCATTCTCCATAGATCAATGATAATCCCCTGTTCTATCGTAGCTGGTTCAGCAAGTAGGGTTTGTAGAGCTACACCAAAAAACGTACCATTCCCTCGAGGGAGATACGGGATTTTATATTTATTAGCAAGTTTTACAATCGCAACTATCTCTTCTGTTGTTTGTGGCATAACAATATAGTATTTACCCAAGGATTTTTGCTTGATAATTGATCGAATATAAGAAGCAATGATAATCGGATCATTAGTCGCCCAGTTGTTTCCTACAATTGTGCGAAGGTCCTTTACAATCTCATCTTCAGGAGTGGATTTCAGTGAATTTGGTGGTAATGTCGTAACATAGTCTTTCAACGCTTGTTGAGCTTTCGTCGGACGACGTTGCGTAATAAAATAACATTGTCGGTCGCACACTCCACACAGGTTACAGGAATTCACTACATCAAGAAGTGCTACAGATGGTTCGACTTCATTTTCCGCTAAAGCTCGTGCAAGTTCCATTCGCCCTTCAGGCCAGTATGCAACAAACCCATGTTTTTTACCAGCGGAACACACACCAGTCCCAAGAAAATCTATCTTACATAACCCGCAATGGGGCTCCTTTTTCGTTGTTTCTAAGACATCTGACAGATTCATATTATCCCTCTAACTATCATTTAAAGTAGAAAACTGAAGGCATCTTCTCTCTTAAAGCTTTTCTATGATTTATTAACAAATCCCTTTTTTATACTAAAGACGGAAATGTTTAGATAACTTTGTTTGGTTATAGGAATGGGTGGTTTTTGTGGAAAAGTCCCAGACAACTGTTTCTGATGTGTTGATTAATGAACTTACAAAATGGGGTATTACTCTTGTATTTGGCATCCCTGGGACGTCCTCGCTTGGTCTCGTTGAAGCACTTCGTACGAATAAGAAAATGCGATATATCGTGGTTCGTCATGAGGAAAATGCAGCTATGGCTGCATCCGCGTACCATAAACTCACTGGGAAGATCGCTGTATGTTTGACGATCGCGGGTCCGGGTGCGAGTAATCTTGCAACAGGCTTGTATGATGCAAAAGAGGATCGGGCTTCAGTGCTTTCGATCAACGGTCAAGTAGCTGGTCAGTATATCGGTGATGGGAGTTTTCAGGAGATTGACCAGGATGCATTTTTTAGGCCTATTACAGTTTATAACAATACGATTTATGATAAAACACAGTCGTTGAAAATTCTGACACAGGCGCTACGACATGCAATTGTTCAGCGTGGGGTCGCGCAAATTTCTGTTCCGAATGATGTTCAGAAAGCATTCTTGGAAGTAGAGAGTTGTGAACGGGAGACATGTCTAACAAATTTTAATATTCTTCCTAATGAAACAGAAATACAAAAAGCAGTTACGCTGATTAATGAATCCAAGAAACCGGTAATACTTGCAGGCTGGGGAGCCTTTGATGAAAGTGAGATGCTGCTTCGTTTTGCTGAGAAGATTAAAGCACCGATTGTGACGACCTTTCGCGCGAAAGGAATTGTTCCCGACGATAACAAATGGCTTTTAGGGATCCTTGGTAATGTAGGATCCCCCAATACCCGTAAGATGGTCGTGGAGTCTGATTTATTGATTACTCTTGGTGTTGGTTTTTCAAAACAGACGCATGTCCCAACACATAAAGCATTGGTTCAAGTTGAAATTGATCCCTTAAAAATCGGTAAAATCCCTTTTGCAGTTGCTCTCTGGGGAAATTGTTCGCTAGTTCTGCCAAAGCTCGTTGAGGCTGTGCAGATAAAAAAGAACGATTCAATTTTAAATGAAATAGGGGAGATGAAAAATAAATGGTTTGAGCAACTACAGAAGGAAGCAGATCCAACAGCAACGCCCCTTCGACCTCCCTATATTATGAAGATTCTATCAGATGTCCTTCCAGATGATGCTATTATTTCTATAGATATCGGGGAAAACGGATGGTGGTTTGGTCGGAATTTTAAAATAAATCACCAGCGTTTTGTTATGTCAGGATACCTTGGTACCATGGGTTTTGGTCTTCCAGGTGCTCTTGCAGCGAAACTCGCGTTTCCCAATAATACAGTAGTGTGCATCACTGGTGATGGTGGTTTTTCAATGGCGATGGCTGATTTTGTTACGGCAGTAAAATACGATTTACCAATGATTGTGGTAGTGTTGAATAATAAACAGCTTGCAATGATACAGGTAGAGCAAAAAATAGAAGGATATTCAAATTATGGTACAGATTTGTTAAATCCTGATTTTGCTAAATATGCAGATGCTTGTGGTGGTGTCGGACTTAGAATATCAAAGCCAGAGGATTTCCCAAAGGTTCTTACGCAGGCTCTTCAGATGAATAAACTAGTTCTTATTGATGTTGCGACCGATTCAAAGCGATTTTAATATTCTTTTCAATTCATCACTTAAATTATCGGCTTTACCAATCAAGCGGTCCCCAATTACGGCTTTTACAATTTGGGCAAACATACGTGGTACGATTATTTTCTATAGGAATTTTTATCGGGACGAGAAATTTAGTCTGACATTTTTTACATCGATAAAGATATACCATTCAATATTAAGAACAATCTACAGTTAAAAAACATTGTTGAAGATGATCGCTTGAATCATGAAAAGCGTACAATAGGATCAGTCAATCATGATATAGTAAATCAAAAAAAATAAAAAGATTATAAATATCCTTCTCATTATAAATATATATTATGAAGGCACTGGCTGCTCTCTTCATGGTCCTTCTTCTCCTTTTTTCTTCTTTACCAGTGCAGAGCAACATACAAGATGATACCCTTTACGATCCAACTGAACTTCCTTATGATCGATCCACCCGCTCTTTAATCGCAGATGCGGTAATCGTACCTGAAAGTAATCCATTTTTGTGTCTTATCAGTACGAGTGTTGCGTGTTGGTATGACAGTGCAGCGAATACTACCGGGCTCATTCCCTTGTTGGTACAACACGAAGGTGAACTCGTCGATGCGCAGACAAGATTCCTTGAGGGGTATTTCAACTCAACCAACCACACTCTTCTTGTTCTCGGTGAACACCTCAATACCTCTTATGCTACAACGGAGATTTTAGGGTCCCCACCCGCGATCTCTTTAACCCTTGCAACCAAAGTGTTTACGACAGCATCAACCGTGCTCATAATCCCTTATGACACAGAGGATGCTTACATGCTTAGCCTGCTTGCGACACCGCTTGCAAGTTACCTAAATATTCCAATACTCATCTATGACTACAACGACGAAGCACTTCAAACTGTCTGCGCACAACTTCGTACCACGCATGCGTATCTTATTGGAGATATCAGTCTCAATCTCACCAATGTTACTCTGATACCACTTACTAATGAAGCAGCGATCACTCACACGGTTCTCACCGTCATCAAAAAGCAATTTGGTGCAATCAACTATCTTATCATGACTAACCCATCTGATGCTATGCCAACAGCAATCATCAACGCAAAGAAGATACAAATAACCGAACATATTACAAATAAAAAAATTATCATACTAAATAAAGAACTCGATATACTTGGTAATAATACAAGAGAGTATGACATATCTATTCCTCAAGGTATCAATCAAGTCCACATCTCTGGAGAAATTCTTCCAAAAGAAAGACCGTTTTTTGAGCGCTTCTCTTCGATCGTTCCCCTTATATTCATGACTCTTACCAATCCACAGGGGCAGATCGTCGCCTACGCCAATAGCATGGGCTATGACATCGGAAACACATATCTCGAGACACTCGCATGTAATGCGTCAGGATTATACACCCTTAAGGTGAGTGTATTTAATGGGATAAAAGGCGGCTATTTCATCCAGCGGGGAATCTCTTGGTTCGATGCCGATATCAATATCACCACAATTATCACCGCATTACGAAACTCGCATTTTCCGCTTATCCCAAATCTGTCCATTATCGCACCGTATCTTACCGCAGCCCACGGCGGACTTATTATCGCCAATACAACCTGGGAACTCACCGATGCATCCTATGCATCAGTTGCCCAAGGATCAGGAGCCGGTCCATGGTATAATGATTCACTACACCCCTTCACGAACAAGAAAGTCAACACAACAGTACAACAACTCAAAAGAACCTTAGAAACCGTTGATACCTATGGGTTACTCACCGGGTATCTCAATGGACCAGCCTGGCTTACTATTCTTGCTGATACTAACATGATTCCGATGTACTATTTCGGTCCCTCTCAAAAAGATATCCCTGATCGAGGATTGCCCTCAGATAACCCTTATTCACTCAACGAAAATCTTTCCGTGGGTCGCCTTATCGGTTGGGATATACAAGATGTTTCTGTCCTTATTGCACGGACGTTTTTCTATGAAACCCTCTGCGGTCAACCAAAAAACCAAAGTGATTGGCATCATCGATTCAGTTTCGTCTTTGGTGAAGGATTTGGTGAGACCGGAGGAATTTTCCATCAGGTTCCCTATGCCAAAGAAACTAGGAACTATGGATTTACCTCAAAAATCTATGGTGATGCCCGGAACAGTCGCCAGATTGCAGACCTCTTACACGTTTATACTGGTTCAAACTACATTGAATACCTCGGCCATGGGGACTGGTTCTGGTTTCCAGCCTCACTCTACGGGTTTGATATGTATTCGAAAGCTGTGGATGTCGCTCATGCAAAGAACTGGGTATATGACAAACCAAGCATCTTCCTGACCTCAGCGTGTTTAATGGGGCGAACCGATGGTCTTCCCCCAAAAATGAACATTGGACTTACCATGCTTCATGCTGGCTGTAACGGCTTTGTGGGAGCAACAAGAGAAACCGGTCAAGAATCTGGTCTTACTACTCTGGAAAATCATTTGATCGTTGATAACTGGAGTCTTGGGGAGGCATTACGCGGTGAAAAACGAGTTGATGCAGAACCTCCGCCCTTTTACGTTCGCGTGTTGTACGGTGATCCTGCATTTAACCCCTATGAGCCACAACATGGATTCAGCAATCAAGGAAGACC
>CABMCU010000032.1 GCA_902384685.1 uncultured archaeon
CCACTGAGTTTTGGAAATATTACAGAGACACCTTTAAAAGATATTTGGAAACAGATGGGAGAATATTTTCCAAGACCAAGAGCTGATTGTTTAATGAGAGAAATCTCCCATAAAATAGATTCAGAATTTTTTCCCTTATCTCCAAATGAAAGCAAAAAAATGATACCTCATTTAGACACAGATTCTCCCTATCCAAAAATATATAAAAAGTTAACAAAAAAATAATGTTTATGTAGGTTTTTTTGCTATAGCCGCGATATAGCGATGGGTTATGGGTAAACCCTTTTTAGTTCCATATGATTTTTGAAATATTTCTCCAAATCGTTGTTTAATGATTTCTGAATACTGTGTGTCAATACAAAATTGATACCCAGCAGCAGTACCCGTGGTAAGTAAAAAATCTATCGCATTCTTTTCATTTTTTGCATAATATGTTTTCTCGCCTTTCCACGAAGATAAAATCTGTAAACCTGATAATCTCATTCTTCTGAGAAGAGACCCTTTTGTAGAAATCCATCTAACATTCATTACATTAATCAAAGAACTTGGATATTCAGCAATTGTGGAAAATCCAGAAATAACGATTTCATAAATAGTGAAGAGACTATTGTCAATAATTGCGAGTTGTCCATCTGGTTTCAGAACTCGAGAAATCTCTTTAATTATCGCGTATGGTTTTAAAAAACCAAGCCCCCAAGCACAAGTCACAATATCTACACTTTCAGAAGGTTGGTCTTTTAAAAAATCAAGAACATCCCGACACACAAATTGACATTTATCACCATATTTTTTTTTTGCTATCTTCATCATTTCATCAGAATTATCAACACCAAATATCTCACCATTGAATTGTTCGGTGACTAAATGTGTGACATAACCAGTACCACATGTAAGGTCTAGTGCTTTACCACTCTTAGGAAATTTGATCTTGCTAATCATTTCCATTGAAAATTTATTCATATGATTTGTCCATTTTTCATCATACACAGATGATATCTTATTATAACTTTGAGTGACCAGACCTCGTTGATTATTTTTCTTTTGCACATAAAGTTTACAAATTTGAAATCCTAATTTTATCCAATGTTTATGATTCAACATTTTTTTTTTCCTATATAATTCAATATAATATTTATTTTGCAATACATCAAGGATAACTAAAATAAAACCGAGATGTATTAATGTTACGAATAGTATTTAGAAAAATATTATCAAATACCATTAACAATTCGAAAGGAGAAAATTCGATAGTAAACAACTTGTTGCATATCCATATCTTCTAAAGAACTAGATATGATTACTTGTTTAAAGCAGGTTATGAATTCGCTGTTTTATTTTGACTCTTTTGGTTGTTGACTAGCATCGCGAATGTAAGTATGTGGTTTGAATACATATCTAACTACCCATTTGATATCGTAGCGAGAAATAGTTTCAAAATTAGAATGGTAAATTAAATATCCTTAAATATAATTCATTGTTTCTTCAACTTCGCAATGGGGGAACTATGAGCGGTTTATTTGGTGTCGTGAGTAATAACAATTGTATTTCAAGCCTTTATTATGGAACTGATTATCATACTCATTTGGGAACAGAATATGGTGGCATCGCTTTTATCGAAAAAAATGGGATCCCAATGAAGAAAATACATGACATAAAAAATTCACAATTTAAATCTAAGTTTTATGAAGGTTCTGATAAAATTAAAAGCCATTTGGGAATAGGAGTAATTTCAGATAAAGATCCTCAACCATTAACGTTTGAAAGTAAATTCGGTGCCTTTGCAATATGTTGTGCGGGTCTTGTCGCCAATAAAGAAATCCTAGCACGTGAGCTTATCGAAAAAGGTATTTCCTTTAGCGAAATCGATCATGGTGATATCAATACAACAGAACTTGTCGCTCATTTAATAAATCAAGGAAATAGTATAATATATGGTATCGAAAGAATGTACAACAAGATCATAGGATCGATTTCATTACTTCTCTTAACAAAGAAAGGAATCTATTGTGCAAGGGATCGTAATGGCGTAACCCCGCTAGCTATCGGGCAGAAGGAGGGAGAAGTCGCAGTCGCGAGTGAAACCTGCGCGTTTCCAAACTTAGGATTTAGGGTCAAAAAATATGTCATACCAGGAGAAATCGTCTTTATCAGTAAAAAGGGTATTGAAGAAAAAAAGAAGGGGCGCCATCTCAGTAAAATTTGTGCATTTTTATGGGTGTATACTGGTTTTCCCGCATCATCGTATGAAGACATTAATGTTGAAAAAGTACGGGAGAACTGCGGGAGATTTTTAGCTAAGCGGGATCATGTGAAAGCGGATTTAGTATCCGGAGTTCCTGATTCAGGAGTCGCCCATGCAATCGGATATGCTATCGAATCAGGAATACCATATCGTAGAGTGTTAATCAAGTACACTCCTGGTTATGGTCGTAGTTATACTCCGTTATCCCAGGAATTAAGAGATCGTATTGCGTTGATGAAATTGATTGCAAATGAGGCAATTGCACGCGGAAATAGGATTGTATTATGTGAGGATTCTATTGTTCGGGGGACACAGTTGAAGAATTATACGATTGCTAAACTGCTTCAAGCAGGTGCAAAAGAAGTCCATGTCCGACCAGCATGTCCTCCCTTAATGTTCCCTTGTATTTATAATTTATCAACAAGAACTATCCAGGAGTTAGTAGCGAGGAGAGCAATCCGTACACTTGAAGGAAAAGATATTGAAGATGTGTCTGAGTATTTGAATCCGATGTCTGAGAAATATAAGAGGATGGTGGAATGGATTGCTAATGACCTGGGAGCGTCCTCATTACAATATCAGAATTTGGATGATATGATTAAAGCGATTGGACTTCCGAAGGAACGGTTATGTCTTTATTGTTGGATTGGCAAAGGAGTACAGAAAAGTTTGCAATTGCCTCAGGGTATAAGTCGAGAAATTTTTTCATCAAAGTAAAGAGGTAGCTGCTCGTTTCATCGATATTTTTAACGATTCTATTGGAGAAGTTTCTGACCTAACCACTTTGTTACCCTCTCAACCTTCTTTCGTAAATGATTAATATATATCGAAAATTATGATTAGACATTATAAAGAATTAGTAATGATCTGGTGTTATATATTCCCCAAAGATTTGTTGTGCTTCGATTAATCTTTTTTCCTGTTCATCCAGCACATTAAAAACAATCGAGGGAGTATCTAGAATTCGTGTGCAAAATATGTTTCTCATTCTGGTTATTTTTGTTAGGTTTTCATTGATCCGAATCGTAAATTGTTTGTTGTAGTCTTTTTGTGAATAGTGTTTGTGTAATACCTGTGTATAGAGCTTGTTAAGATCGGTATAGATCGGAATATGCCCTGTCGGTATTCGTAGTGTATCTACCTCGTTGTTCACCCGGAGCTCCATCCATTTAAGCCAAATAGCTTTATCATTTTTTTCGTTCAACCAAGAGCCGTTTTTATCTTTTAAAAAATAATTAACCGAGAAGATCCGTGGGGAACGTTGGAGTTTTTTTCCAAAATCTAAATTATTCTGTATATACCGACCGATAGGTATGGAGAGAAAATCGATATTGGACATAGGATTGAAGACACGGACGCCTTCCTTTCCCAAGGTAGCAGCGGTCGTCTCAGATTCAAGACATGCACCTTTCGTGATAATACCATGTACCCAGTCAAATGATTCTTCAACCGGCACGGAGGTATCAGAGTCGCGTCCTCCGTAGATGATGCCATGTACTTCAGCACCGTGTGGATCATGGAGAAGCGGATCGACATTTGGGAGAATATTTAAACGAAACGTAAACCTGGCGTTCTTATGTGATGGGGGGATTTCTTTTCCATTAGTATCAAGGGCACCTTTGAACCATTTTCCCGAATAATTAACACCAGCTTCAGGATATATTCCTGGTTTTCCATTCCAATAAACAATATTTTCCTCTGTTACCAGAATATTGGAGAAAATAAGTTCAGCAGGATGGGTCAGTGCATCCCACTGTAAGGGATCATTGCTATCGTTAATCCCTTCAATGATACCGAAGATCCCGGATTCGGCATTCACTGCTCGTACTTTTCCGTCGATGTTGCGCAGGTACGCGATGTCATCACCGATAATAGTCTCTCCATTCATCATCGCTGTAGATGTTTTACCGCACATAGATGGGAATGCACCAGTAAAATAACTGATTCGCTCATGTGGTCCATGAACCCCCATAAGAAGCATATGTTCGACGAGCCAGTTCTCCTGTGAGCAACGATTGATGGCAAGACGCATCGCTAGTTTCTTTAGACCAAGACTATTACCGCCGTATTGAGTGTTCATGCTATAGATGATTTCTTCTTGAAGATCGATGTACACCCGTCTTTTTTCAATATTTTTACTCACTAGTAACTGAAAACCTGCTTGTTCAAGTTCTCCTTGAGAATGAACAAATTTGAAAAAATGTACAGAACTTCCTTTTCTTAGGAATTCTTGATAGCCTTGTCGGTAAAGAAGATCTTCGCTATGGGCGACATAGGCTGAGTCAGTCAGTTGAACACAAGGGATTGAAAAAGGTGAATTTGTTGGTCCAAGACAGTAGAATTTGATGAAGAGTTCATGGTCTGCCATGATATTTGTCATAATCTGATGTATTTCCTTGAGTCCTTCGTTGCGATCCATTGTATTTAGTTCAGGTACCAAGTTGATATCTCGAGCGAGAAGAAATTTTGTATTGATTTTGTCTCTAGCTTGATCATGATAGCCATCAAAATGAATCGTATGTCCTTTCATGGTAAGTGCTTTTTCTTCATGGTTTCGAACTGCTGCCTCTCTCGTATATCGGATGTCCTCGAGGGAATCTGTAGCGACGAAGATGTTTTTAGGATTGCATATCTCTATAGAAGTAGCGATAAATGCATTTATCGATGGGTTGCCGAGTCTCATAATTTTCTGATAATCCTTCTGATTTAATCGATTTTTAAGGACTACAAGAGTATTATTTTTCACAAACATACACCATTTTTCTTTTTATAAGAAAAATGCCTCATAATGTTATAAAGTAATTATATTTAAAAATACGACGTATCATAATCATCGTTATAAAAATAATGAGAGGTTAGTAGTATATTCAAGTAGGCTGTTGAAAAATTAAATGAGCCCTCCCCGCCTTTCATTTAAAGCGGGATGCAATAAATGAAAAAGGAAAGGAGGGCCAGTCTCAGAAAGATAATCGCAAATATTAATCTTTCACAAATAG
>CABMCU010000033.1 GCA_902384685.1 uncultured archaeon
ATGGAAAAAGATACTCATACTCGGATCTGGTGCCATACGGATTGGCCAGGCAGGGGAGTTTGATTACTCCGGCAGTCAAGCAATCAAGGCGATAAAAGACGAAGGAATTAAAACTATTTTAGTAAATCCAAATATTGCAACGATTCAAACATCTGATCACCTTGCAGATAAATTGTATTTTTTACCGGTGACCGCTGCGTTTGTTGAAAAAGTAATCGCGAAGGAACGACCTGATGGCATCCTCCTTGGTTTTGGTGGACAAACAGCGCTGAATGTAGGACTGACGCTTGCTGAAACAGGGGTACTGAAAAAATATAAGGTTGAGGTCCTTGGGACACCGATTCTCGCGATTCAGAACACAGAGGATCGAGAACGGTTTGTAACCAAAATAAAAGAAATCAACCTTAGAGTTCCGGTCAGCAAGGCGGTAAATACTGTTGATGATGCACTTCGTGTCGCTGAGGAAATCGGATATCCTGTAATGTGCCGTATAGCGTACGCGCTTGGTGGTCTTGGATCTGGTGTCGCGAAAAATAAAAAAGAACTCTTAGAGCTCGTCAAAAAAGCATTTTCATATACACATCAAATCCTTATCGAAGAGTACCTTGGTGGATGGAAAGAACTGGAGTACGAAGTGGTACGAGATCAATATGATAACTGCATTGTAGTCTGCTCTATGGAGAACGTTGATCCGATGGGGATTCATACCGGGGAAAGCATTGTGACAGCCCCAATACAAACCCTTACTGCATCAGAGAATTTTTTGTTACGCTCCCTTTCCATTAAAGTCATCAGACATCTTGGGATCGTTGGTGAATGTAACATCCAATTCGCCTTAGACCCCTCTTCTGAAGATTATCGTATTATCGAGGTAAATGCGCGATTGAGTCGTAGTTCCGCACTCGCATCGAAAGCAACCGGTTATCCGTTGGCGTTAATCGCTGCAAAACTGAGTCTGGGTTACGGGTTACCAGAGATAGAGAACAGTATCACGGGTGAAACCTCCGCGTGTTTTGAACCTGCGCTTGATTACGTGGTCGTAAAATTCCCCCGATGGGATTTACAGAAGTTCAGACGAGTGAATGTTCGTCTCGGTTCTGAGATGAAATCTGTTGGGGAAGTCATGGCCATCGGGAGGAGCTTTGAAGAGGCATTACAGAAAGCGATTCGAATGCTCGACCTCGGAATACATGGTCTAGTCGGGAACACCATGGTGTTTACAAATCTCGAAACCGAATTGCGAGAACCTTCTGATAAGCGGATGTTCGCGATCGTTGAAGCATTAAAACAAGGGTACTCTGTTGAGAAGATCGCAAAATTTTCGAGGGTGACTCCTTGGTTCCTTTTCAAGATACAAAACGTCGTTGATATCGAACGCCAACTGAGGCAATACAGTCTCTCTACCATCTCATCATCTTTATTGAGAGAAGCGAAACAAAAAGGATTTTCCGATCAACAAATAGCTCTGCTCATCAGGTGTAGCGAATCTGACGTACGGAAACACCGGAAGAAACTGCATATCACTCCCTATGTTAAACAGATTGATACCCTGGCCGCGGAGTTCCCTGCGAAAACTAACTACCTATATCTCACGTATAACGCAAGCGTGGATGATCTTGATTTTACAGAAAAACATCAGGTGGTTGTCCTTGGGGGCGGGGCGTACCGGATTGGTGCTTCGGTTGAGTTTGACTGGTGTTGCGTGAATTCCGTTTCAACTTTACGGAAATTGAAGTATCACACCATCATGATCAACTGTAACCCTGAGACGGTGAGTACTGATTATGACATATGTGATAAACTCTATTTTGATGAATTAAGCCTGGAGCGAGTTTTGGATATTTGCGACAAGGAAGCCCCACTAGGAGTGATTATTTCGATGGGTGGCCAGATTCCCAATAACCTCGCACTCCCATTATATGGGGCGGGGATTCCGATTCTCGGGACTTCGCCACAAGATATCGACGTTGCAGAGGATCGTCATAAGTTTTCAACGTTGCTCGATGCAGCAGGAGTAGATCAACCACAGTGGAAAGAACTCACTAGCGTAGAATCAGCGGAAGATTTCGCTAACAGAGTGGGGTACCCAGTTTTGATACGACCAAGTTATGTACTCAGCGGTGCCGCAATGAGTATCGCTTTAAGCAATAAAGAACTCAAAGGGTACCTAAAAAAAGCATCCGAAATAAGTAAAAAATATCCTGTTGTGATTAGTAAATTTATCACAGAAGCAAAAGAAATCGAAATTGATGCTGTTGCGGACCATGGTAAACTCTACTGTTATGCAATCTCCGAGCATGTTGAAAACGCTGGGGTTCATTCCGGTGATGCCACCATCGTGCTTCCTCCACAACGAACGTATCTCGAGACGATGAGGCGGGTGAAAACCATCACTAAAAGCATTGCAGCCTCATTGAGGATCACCGGACCATTCAACATTCAATTTATCGCAAAAGACAATGATGTCAAAGTTATTGAATGCAACCTACGTGCATCGCGGAGTTTCCCATTTGTATCTAAGGTGTTTAAGATTAATTTTATTGATCTTGCAACGAAAATTATCATGGGGAAACGTGTCCCTCGTATCGATCGATCTGCTTTTGATTTGGATTACGTCGGGGTGAAAGCATCCCAGTTTTCATTCACACGATTGAAAGGATCCGATCCTATTCTTGGTGTCGAAATGGTATCAACAGGTGAAGTTGCTTGTCTTGGTGATGATTTTAATGAGGCTTTCCTGAAAAGTCTGTTGTCTGTTGAGTTTATTTTGCCAAAAAAAACTATTCTTTTGTCGACAGGACCAGTTGATAGCAAAGCAGATTTCCTTTCTAGTACCAAAATATTACAGGTGATGGGATATCGTTTCTATGCAACGAAAGGGACCGCTGATTTCATGAAAGAAAATGGTATCAATGCGGAAGTCCTCTACTGGCCGTTGGAAGAAAAAGAACCAAACACACTAACCTATATTGCTGAAGGGAAAATCGATTTGGTCATTAATATCCCGAAAAACATCGAGAGAGAAGAACTTGATAATGATTATTTGATTCGTCGGAAGGCAGTTGATTTTAATGTTCCACTGATCACAAATATGCAGCTTGCGAAACGGTTTGTCGAAGCACTCTCACGAACATCCCTTGATGACTTGAAAATAAAAAGCTGGAATGAATACGTCTGATATCTTAGGTTTCTCGTGGGAGGAGGTCTGGAATCCCGTCTATGATAGGATAGGTACATTGACAGTGTGAGCAGGTAAATATTCCAGCGATGATTTCTCCTTTTTCCTCTTTTTTAACCTCGAGAGTGAGGTCACCTTTACAGGTAGGGCAGCAGAGTATTTTTACGATTTCTTTTTTCATGGTCGTATCCCCTAATCAGTATTCTCCTAAAAAGATTGCTCGTCTTTTTCCCACATCTGCGTCGTAGATTAACGTCCAATCTTCATCGGTGAGTTTTTTCGCATCCTCAATCATCTGCAGGTAATTTTTCACCTGAGAATCCATGAGGTCTGCTTGGTGAAGAATGCATGCTTCTACGAGTTTCGGTATCTTTGGAGAACCCCATTCATATTTTCCATGATGACTAAGGATAAGATGGATGAGCTGGTTTTCTAACTCTTGTGGGAATTCTTTCCCGTTGTTCTTGAGCTGCTGGATTTTTTCTCTAATCCATTGCTCCCCAATGACGATATGGCCAATGAAGTTCCCTTCATCGCTGATATCGATGGCTGCAGCATAGGTATACTCCTTTAGTTTCCCGATATCATGAAGTAATGCACCGCAGATGAGAAGATCCTTATTGATGTTTGGATACATTTCATAAATATTCTGACAAAGACGAATCACGCCGATGGTGTGCTCCATGTTTCCTCCGATGTAGTTATGATGATGCGAGATTGCAGAAGGCGAATGTGTATACAACATGACAAAATCTTGATCGTTAAAAAAGGATGCAAGCAGATTTTTCAACGGTTCATTCTGAATTGTTTTGAGTTCTTTTTTTATAATTTCGTAGAGTTCTTTAATTCGTTCTTCCGTTAAAGCTGGTAGAAAATCCGTGACATCGTACTCATTTGGCGCGCATTTTCGCACCCCGCCGGTATTTTCATTTACCGAGATTTGGAGTCTATCCTCATAATTTTCTACCATCCCGGTTCGAACCTGCACGACATCACCGGTATTGAAACTTTCATAGAGTCGTTTTACTCGGTCTTTGTTATCTCCACCCCAGTATTTGACGCTGATTTCACCGGTTTTGTCCGTGGCAAGGAACTCGAAAAACATGCCTCGTTTATAAGGTCGTTGTGCTTTTTTTATTTTTACGGCAAAAAAATCATTGACTGCATCGCCTTCCCGTAGATTTTCAATATATTGTTCTTTCTTCCGCTTCCCGGTATCGGTTTTAATAATGGTTTGTTCATCTTTTTTCTTATCGTATTGGTAGATATCCACCATTATGGTTTCTCCTCTTGAATTGTTGTTTGATATCGTTTAAAGCTTATAGGTTTTTCCCTCCTTAATCATAGTTGTTTTAATAGGGAGTTTCTGGAACAACTCTGGGTGCTCTGTATGAATTGGGTAGAGTTTTTTGGGGTGTATTGTAGTGATAAGTTCTTTGAGGTTGTCGCCGTTGATATGTCCAGAGCAGTGGGATTGATAGAATTCGATGTCGAAATGTTGCAGCCAGTTCTTCATTCGGTCATAGGATATTTCCATTTCTTCGTTGAATGGTTCGGAGAGCGAGTGAATGTATAGTCCGTTTTTTGGTTTGAGGTCGATGAGGTCTGAGAAATACCAGAAGTTGAGGACAACCATATATCGGGAGGGGTTTTTGGTGATGTCAGCTGCAGTGATAATGTTTTTGTAGTGTAATCGTTTTTTGATATAGGCGTCAGTGTAGTCTTCGTCGATGTAGGTCCCGGTGAGCCGTTTGGGTTTTAAAAGGGCGATGTTTAGATTGTTAATTGAGGGGGCTTTTAGTTTTTTATCATCACTGTACTGTTCTAAAAAGCAAGCGTGTTTGAAGCTTATCACCAAGATTTTTTCCATGTCTTTTGCTATGTTATAGAAAGTGGTAAACAGGTAAACGTCTTAAAAAATGAAATCGATGATTGAAAGCGTGTTACATATTTGTAATTTCTTTTTGGAGTCGTGGTAGATGTTTTTGTGGGATTCATTATTTTTGTTTTTTTTCATTGATGGTGCCGC
>CABMCU010000034.1 GCA_902384685.1 uncultured archaeon
ATGAGTTGGACTTTATGTTCATCAGGTATCGTTAGGTCAAAGATTGTGCGGTGGATTTGTTTAATAATATCTTCACCGCTTAAACCGTAAGTAATAAGCAGGTCGTATAGCTGATTACGGGCAGCCATGAAGTTTCCACCTAACGCGGTGTTAATGAGTAATTTAACATCTTCTGGTCGAGCAGTCGCGGAGGTTTCATAAAGGAGTTCTGCTGTTATTTTTTTATCCATAGATGCACCGACTTGCAGGACGTTGATTGCCTTTCGCATATCTCCTTTTGCGATAAAGATAAGCGATTCAAGACCATCGGGGGTGATTTCCAATTGTTCTTTGGTCGCTATTTTTCTGATGTATTTTTTCATGTCATCTGCAGTAAGTGGTCTGAACCGAAAAACTGTGCATCGTGATTGGATTGGTTCTATAACTTTGGATGAATAATTCACAGAGAGGATAAATCGACAGATATGAGTGTATTTTTCAATGGTTCTTCGGAGAGCTGCTTGTGCTTCTTGGGTTAGAGAGTCTGCTTCGTCGAGGAAGATGATTTTAAAGGTTGCTCCTATGGGTGCGGTGCGTGCGAAATCTTTGATTTTTCCTCGGATAATGCCGATGCCACGTTCATCACTGGCGTTGAGTTCATTGAAGTTTTGTGACCAATGATGTTCTCCAAAGACTTCGTGCGCAAGGGCGAGTGCTGCAGTTGTTTTCCCTGTCCCAGGGGGTCCAGCGAAGATTAAGTGTGGGACGTTTTTTGTAGTTGCGTAAGCTTTGAGTCGCTCGATGATGTTTTCTTGGCCGACGAGATCAGAAAGAGTTTTTGGCCGGTATTTCTCTGTCCAAATACTTTCCGATGAAGGATATTTGGTCATCTCTCTGTGTTCAGTCATAATTTGCACTATGAAATAGGATAATCCTTTATAATACCTTTATTTTTTGAATACCTTCTTTAAAAACATATTCTTAGAATAAATGCTAAATATTCAAAGTCCATATTTCTTGTACGGTAGTTTCATAAAGTATTTCCCTTCTTAATGTTTTTTTGTTTCAATGCTTCGTCTTTTGATCCACATTTTTTTTTGAAATATTTTGGATAATCTTACTATTAAACTATAAATAAAAGGTGGAATCGATGATAACTTCAGGAGTGCTTTCTTCAATCAAATCTTGTAATCTTTATGCATAAATCTCAAGACGGCTGTACTCTTCGCTGAAAATCTAAAATATCATGAGAAGTTTCTTTAATAGATGATGATTACCCCATAGGGGGCAATTATGCAATTTATTCCCAATTCTCCTTTGAAAAACACCATGTTGAAAGAACTAGAATATCATGATATCAACGATCTTTTTTCCGATATACCGCAAAAAATCAGGGTAAAAAACCTCCACCTCCCACAAGGTCGCTCACAACAAGAAGTTGAAGAACACATGCGGTTACTTGCCCAACAGAATAAATCTTTCTGTGAAATGCCAAGTTTCTTAGGCGGTGGAATGAAACCTCATTACATCCCTGCAGTCGTCAAATCAGTTATTTCTCGCTCAGAATTTTATACAGCATATACTCCTTATCAACCAGAAACCTCTCAAGGATTTCTCCAGGCGATTTTTGAATACCAAAGCTTAATTGCAGAACTCGCCGGTATGGACGTTTCTAATGCATCTCTTTATGATGGCGCTACAGCAGTTGGAGAAGCAGCCTTAATGTGTACCCGTATCAACAAGAGAAAAACATTTGTTATTCCCAGTAACATTTCCTGGGAGAAGAAAAGTATCTTGAGGAATTATACGAAAGGAGCGGGTATTCGAATAAAGGAAGTCACTTATGATAAAAAAACAGGAACAATTGACCTAGAATCACTTAAGAACACCATTGATACTGACACTGCTGGTTTCTACCTAGAAAATCCTAACTTTTTTGGTGTTTTTGAAGACAGGGTTGATGAGATTCACTCAATTTTACAGAAAAATCAATCGATGTTTGTCGTTGGGATTGACCCTCTTTCACTTGGGATTTGTAAGAGTCCAGGAGAATATGGAGCAGACATTGTGATTGGTGAAGGAAAAAACCTAGGAAATTCCCTTGATTTCGGTGGATCGACTCTAGGGATTTTTGCTTGTAAGAACGCATTTTTACGTCAGATTCCAGGTCGTATTATTGGTATGACCAAAGATCAGCAAGGGAAACAAGCATTCTGTATGACATTTCAAACGAGAGAGCAACATATTCGTAGAGAAAAAGCAACTAGTAACATCTGCACCAACGAAGGGTTATGCATGCTTGCTGCAGCGACTTATTTATCTTGGCTTGGAAGCAAAGGGTTGCATGAACTTGGTATGATTAACTTTAAACGAGGTCAAGACCTTGAAAAAAAGATTATCGCCCTCCCCGGGTTCACAAAGATGTTTTCAGGAGTCCATTTTAACGAATTTGTCATTCGCTGTCCTGATGCAAAAAAAACACACAACCACCTTTTGCGGCAGGGACTGCAAGGCGGCCTGCTGTTACAACAATGGTACCCAGCCTTAATGAATTGTATGTTATTTGGTATTACAGAGTTACACAGTGAGGAGAGTATCGAACGTCTTATCGCTCATCTAAAGGAGGCCTACTGATGTACCGTAGTGCTGTATGGGATGAACCATTGCTTAAAGAACTCGAAGAAATTAAAAAAGCACATTACACCCCACAGTCTGTTCTACCTGATTCTCTTCAGAGAAAAACTCCACTTAACATCCCTGATCTGGATGAAACACAAGTAATGCGACATTTCTTCCATCTTAGCCAGATGAACTACGGCATCGAATCAGGGATTTATCCATTAGGGTCATGTACAATGAAATATAATCCGAAGATTTGCGAGGAAATCAGTCACTGGGAACAATTCATCCTTCTTCATCCGTATCAAGACGAGTCAACAACTCAAGGGACACTACGGATGATGCACGAACTTGAACAGATGCTTTGCGAAATCACCGGGATGGATCATTTTACGCTCCAACCTGCAGCAGGGGCGCAAGGGGAATTTACAGGTCTTCTCTTAACTCGTGCATATCATGAATCAAACAAGGATTTCAACAGAGATGAAATAATTCTCCCGGATACATCACACGGGACAAATCCGGCAAGCGCTGCTATGGCGGGCTATAAGGTCATTGAAATTCCTTCGACCAAAGATGGAACCATAGACGTAGGGATACTAGAAAAAGTACTCTCAGAAAAAACCGCGTGTTTTATGCTCACTAACCCAAACACCCTTGGCATCTTCGAATCAGAAATCGACGATATCGCACGACTCGTGCATAAAGCAGGTGCGCTTCTGTATTATGATGGTGCGAACATGAACGCAATCATGGGGAAAGCACGCCCAGGAGATATGGGATTTGACATTGTGCATCTGAATTTGCATAAAACCTTCTCCACGCCACATGGTGGTGGGGGTCCAGGATCCGGTCCGGTTGGTGTGAAAGAAAAACTAAAACGATTCCTTCCAGTACCACGGATTATGAAGAAAGATGATTCCTATTATTTTGATTACGATTATCCGGACTCGATAGGAAAGATAAAAGCAGCATACGGGAATATTTCTGTCATCCTCAAAGCATACATCTACATCCTCTTAATGGGAGGAAACGGACTTAAAGAAGCATCAGAAATCGCAGTGTTAAACGCAAACTATATGAAGAAAAAACTCGTCGATTCGAAACTCTTTGAACTTCCCTATAAAATGCTTCGAAAGCATGAGTTTGTCATCAGCTGTGAACGTTTGTTTTCCAACAAGGGAATTCGTGCGCTAGATATTGGAAAACGTCTTTTAGATTACGGACTTCATCCACCAACTGTATATTTTCCGCTAATCGTCAAAGAAGCATTAATGATCGAGCCAACCGAATCAGAATCAAAGAAAACCTTAGACTTCTACATCGATACCTTACTGAAAATTGCACAGGAGGATCCTACAATAATAAAGAGCGCCCCGTATAATACCGTGGTACGGCGGATCGATGAAATCGGTGCGGTGAAGAATCCGATCTTAACATGGAAAACACTTGAAAAAATTGGAAAATCTTGATTAAATTATTAAAGACGTTTCAGTTTTTTATCCATTATTCCACGAATCGTCCCTGAGGTTGTATAGGTTGTAAAGGAAACGGATTTTGATCCAATTTTTTTCAATGTATGTAGAAGTTGTATCGTATGTTCTTTTTCTTTTTGGTTACATTTAATAATCCCGGTTGTTCCATCGAATTGTACGACCCAGAGTCCGAGTTCTTTTGTTGTTTTGGAAAAGAGGTCATGGGTTTGTTGTCGAAGTGCTTGTATCAGCTCCATGCGTGTAAGTGGAAGATTTTCTCCCACAAGTGCAATACGAAAACTGATATACCGATGTCGTCTGGTGTCTTTTAAGATACTATACACCTCATTTTATAAAAAAATTTATGAGGATGATTATTCTGATTCAATACGAGGTGCTAACAGATAGGTGACATGCCCGTGTTTTTCTGCGAAATCAAAGTCGACTCTAATAGGGTTGTCGTTCCCAATGTTGATAGAGATCGGGTCTTCGCTTTTCACTGGTTTAATCATATTGCTGAAATAGTCAATAGAGAAAAGGCTCTTAAATTTCCCTGGTGAATGAAGTTCTATTAGTAAGCTCTTGGGGAGTTTGAGATTAACAGTATCGGTATCCCCTTCTGCAAACAGTTCAAACGTATCTTTATCGACGCTTAATGCTAGATGATCTGAGACTGCCTCTGAGGCACGAACTCCTTTGCTGAGCTCTGACGCCTTCACTACTGCTTTTGCAGGTAAGTCTAAATGAGGGACTTTAGAATCAGGCATCCCTGCGGTGTCAATTAGGCCCATTCTTCGTACGAGGTTACCGATTTTAATAATCAAACGGTTTGACTCCTCATCGTACTCCAAAGAAATTGAATCACCGGCATTAGCTAGTTTCATGATGCCATTGAGTTTATCAAGGTCAATGCCAAGCTCCATATCATCAGATTTATATTCCTCAAATGCGGTGCTTTTTAGTTCTAAATCAACCATCGCAACATGCGCTGGATCAACCGCACGTATGGAAATCCCTTTTGCTGTGATATTGAACTTCGCTTCATTTACAAGTGGTGATGTTACATCGATAATTCCTTTTATTATATCTGATTTTATCTTAGCGCTAAACATGGCAAACAGCCTCCCCGGATTATATTCCTCTTCTTGTGAAAAGAATAGGACATTGCCTATATAATGATGACGGTATTTTTCTCTCTAATTCGCAGGCGATCATAAGGAGATACACATATCTTTAAAGGTAATATAATAAAAATTTTTCGCTGGAAAAGAAATTTCACAAATTTTTATTTTCATAAACATATAAGGAGAAAATCATGTTTATTTTCATCATCTTAAAAGATAATCATTTTCCCATTATTTCACCATTTGGAAAATAGCAGCGTTTTTTTATCTATAATGTAACATTAACATTTGAAATGAGCACAGGTACTTCCAGTAATAGATTAATAACCGCAGCAAATGCTCGAAGTGTTTTCTCCAAGAAAGTTATATTATATGAAAACATGACTATGATCATCATTGCTAAATTGTTAAGTTATTAATATATTTACAAATATAAATGTTCTTAGGATATGTTTTTAAATAAAAACCTATTATGAAAACTATACTTGGAGTTTGATTAATATGAAGCAGATTACAAATAAGCAAATTATGGAGAAATTAGAAAGTATACAGAACGATATACCAAATAAAGAGATCAATAAAAAAATAGATACATTACTAAATACTATAAATAATTTTCAGAACAATGTTGCTGACAAAGAAACTCTAAGGAAATTATCCAATGATCACAAAAAATCTAGCGTTATAATTTATACTGGACTATCTATTGCGTATCTTGGCATAGGATTAACCTTATTATTATCTTCTTTAAAGTTACTTGCTTTACAATATAGCATTATTTTCGGAGTGTTCTTTGGAGGAAGTATAATTCTTGCTTATTTAGGTTATATAAGGAAAAAAAAGATTAAATATATACCTGTCTTTGCCTCCCAAAGAATTCTGAACTTTCATTTGTATAAATATGTTTGGTTTCTAGAGATAATTTTGGCTACAAATGTTGCTAAAAAGTATAGATAATTATTAATATAGATAGTGATTTAATTTTAATGGAGGAATAAACTCGGTTAAAAAAGTATTAATATTTTTTATTTATATGATGGTAGTTGGAATATCAATAACGGCCACCAAAACCATAGTAGTAAATAATTCAATAAAAACCAACTTAGGCCCCATTTTAGACATAATGATTTTTACTAAATTATCTCTATTCACAATAACCTTCATTGTTAGCAATATCGGTGATGCAACGGCTCATAACGTCACATATTGAGACATTAATATTCCAGGAAATGTTATTTATAACAACAGAACCCATCATATAATAATAGACGAGTTAGAACCTGGAACTGGAATATATGGATGATCAGACAGGTTTATTAGTTTTGGAAGGTTTACTACAAACATTACAATAACCTGTGATGAGGGAATAGCTACTGCTTCTGCAAACGGGATAGTTTTTGGCCCGTTTTATTTCATAGCTTGAACCGTGTCAATGCTTCTGATCTTATTTTTATTTATTCCAAACATTTAAATTGACCAAGATGATATTAATTACTGACCTGTTTTAACAGAGGAGGAATACAAACATGAAAATAAATATTAGTAGAAAAATTTTGGTAATAGGACTAATTTTCCTATTCCTTGGGGCTAGTACCATGCTTGGTGTTAATGCTTTTTCCACCAACGGACAAACACCGCAAGCCATGGGACAGATATGCCTAACTAATAATGTTAAAATATCCGATAATATTGGAAATGATCGTCATCCAAGAATGGCAACAAACGCTCATGATCAAGCAATTGTCGTCTACGAGAAAGAAATCGATATATTTACTAAAACAGTACCTGTTATGTTTTCGACTGATGACGGCCTCACATGGACAAGTGCATATGAATACAATTCAATAAACTTTACCTCAGGTTCTGGATTACTGCAATATCCAGCTATCGTATACAACGTCCCAAATGATTTATTGTTTCTGGCAATGGTTGACCCAAATGCAGAGATGTATAATAGTGAAGTGAAATTTATTCCTGGAGATATTGCAAACGCTGTTGCAACAGGTTATGATTTTACAGAAAACTGGTATGGCTTATCATTCACCGGCTGTACGAGTTATACTTATGGAGCAGCGACATGTACGGATAACTTCTTCTTACCACTTACAACCCAAGACGGTTATAGCCAAACACAGGCATTCGGTCTTGCATTCTATACATACCCAGATTTTGAGTACCCACCAGGTATGAACGGCATTTCTTATGATGGAAACTCATTATTTAAATCAGCCCCAAATGCTGAAGTAGAAATGGGTTCAAATGCAAACAGGATATTTATCGTTGCTGAAACTGCTCGTGGTAGTGACACAATAATAACAATAAAATCAACCGTGAATGACGAAACTCTTCTGACATGTGGAGAGCAACAAAACGGTATGGATAAATATGCAGATGTGGAGCAATGGCCTGGAGAATATATTGGACTTGGAATCGATCCTGATGTCTCAGGGAGTGGAAATAAAGTCTGTGTTGTGTATGTGCAAGATGGGGCAGTAAAATGTAGCTACAGCGCCTGTGATAAACAGACTTATAATCCAGGTTTTAGCTGGCAGGTATCTACTGTGGATAGCGGTGCAAGTACTCCTGCAGTATATATGCAAGGAAACAATGTAATCTGTGCTTACGTGAAAGACGGAAATCTTTATTGTAAATTATCTAGCGATGGCGGGGCAACATGGGGAGAAGCTTCAAAAAAGAATGATGTAGACGGAACAGTTGTAACTGAAAAAGGAGCTGTTGATGTTGACAAGAATGGTATCGTATTTACTGATAACAGAGATGGAAACTATGATATCTACTTCCAAGAAGCGAAAGGAGCAGCTGCACCAGAACTAGTTATCGAATTAATATCAGGTGGAGTTGGTGTCAGCGCAGTCATTAAAAATACTGGTGATGCGGCTGCGTCAAACTTTGCTTGGAGTATTAAATCAGATGGTACAGTCTTTGTAGGCGGAGAAAAAACTGGTACAGCGACACTTACACCGGATGCATCAACCACGATAAAGTCTGGTCTCATGTTAGGGTTTGGTGCTATAGCGATAACAGTAACTGCAGATACAGCAACACGAACAGCCAGTGGAAAACTACTGTTATTCTTTGTGACGGGGTTATAAGCACCGTAATCTTCTCGTCTTATCTTTTTATTTTTGTCATTTGAGTCGCACAAAAAATGTGAGTCTGAAAACCGTGTTAAAGCATTGTTTCTCTAAATGTGGAACTAAAGAAGGAACCAACAGAGTTACATTTTTAAATCTTTTTTTTCGTTTTGACATTTAGACAAGTAATGTTTATGTAGTATGGATGAGAAAAGAAGGTCTAGCGATATGAGGAGTTGAATAAGATGGATGAAAAAAGAGGACCAGAGAATTATAAATTTTGTAAATTTTGTTTACAATATTTGCCGAGAATGACACAAAGAACTCTAGCACGTTGTCCTAATTGCGGAGAACCATATTTTGAAAATTAAAATTTAATTTAAAACCTAAATTAAACCGTGCTAATGCTTTCCGTCTACAGGAGAAATATTTATATATAAGTTCGACACATATATTATTGGGGCATTGTTTATTTTTGTCAGTAAGGTGATTAGAATGACATACTGTAAAGTATGTAAAAAAGAAACGAAACAAATTCCAATACGCAAAATCGACTCCCTTATTATCGTGGAAGAATATTGTCCATATTGTGACGAGTCGATCCTACGATATGAGAAAATATTGACAATAGAATAATATCCCTCTTGTTCAATAATCAAAGAGAATCTATCGATAAGTTTTTTTATTAAAAATTGAATATTGTGTTATTTTAGCCAGAAGAGTGTTTTTTCCTCTCCATTGTTACTGATTGCACCTTCTACTTTTCCTTCTCGTGCAAGCCATCCAATCGCGGTGAAAACGTCATGCTCAGCGAGGCGGGATAATCGCGAGAGAGACAGGACATCAATTTCGCCCCAAATTTCTAATGCCCGCCATATTTTTCCTGCATCTTTCCCAATGACTGGTACAAGATTTGTTTCACCAAGTATATACGTGTCATTTTCTTTGCGTATCTTGTTTTCTCGGGCGAGCCAACCGATTGCAGTATATAGTTGCAATTCAGTAAGATGTGTTAGAGCCAGAAGTTCCGATTCGGCGAGAGGTCCACGATCATGGAGTACATGCCAGATGGTACCTGCCTGGTTACCGGACAAAGGAATTAATTCACTCATACGATCTCTCTTTAATAGAAAGCATACTTTTGGTGATTAAATATGTTGTGATTAACATTAAATAAAAACTCTTCTGTGCGCGAAAAACTATAAGAGATACTTTCTCGTTAATAGAGAGGAGATTGTATCTTTATGCCAAAGATCCACGAGTCAAGTTACATCGCACCAAACGCTGTCGTCCTCGGAAATGTTACTATTGGTAGGAACTGTGGTATCTTTCCAAATGCGGTGATTCGTGGTGATTAAAACTCCATTGTGATTGGAGATGGGTCTAATATTCAAGATTGTTGTGTTATTCATACGGATGCAGAACATCAGGTGAAAATAGGTAAAAACGTAACGATTGGTCATGCTGCAATGATCCACGGTGCAACGATTTTAGATAATTGTCTCATTGGAATTCATGCAACAGTACTAAATGGCGCAAGGATTAGTTCTGGTTCGATTATTGGAGCTTGTGCACTCGTCACAGAGGACATGATTGTCCCTAAGCACAGCCTGATTCTTGGTGTTCCTGGAAAGATTATAAAACAGGACCCACAGTTTATGGGCATAATAAGAAAGAACGCGGAGATCTATCAGAAACTTTCTCAGAAACATAAACAAGGAACCTACTCGATTGTTTCATCAATAAAGTAGAAGTCCCAGTAGAAAAGACTGTTTTTATAGTTTTTTTACATCAACCGCTTTGGGTCCTTTCTCTGTAGTATTTACCTTATATTCTACAACCTCACCAGGTGTGAGGAAGATGTCAAAAAACGGGATAGCGGTTTTATGGACAAAGATGGTGCATCCATCGTCGCCTCGGATAAAACCATATCCTTTTCGTATATTGTAAAATTTTACAATTCCTTTCATAGTATACTCACCTCCTCTAATTTGTAATGTTCAAAAACAAAAAAAATCACTCAGTCTTATTAATTATTAAAAAGAATATTTACAATTTTTACAATTTTTTTGTATGTCAGATCCTGGTCTTATCGCGTATTGTGAACAGACTTCATGTTCATAGACAGGACGTTGAAGCACGTTACATCTGACTACTATCTTTTGAAATGATTCTTGATTCTTATTTCGTCGTTGATTATTTGATCTTGGATTCATAGGTATTCGCTCCATAATAAGAGCATATATTTTTGTAAAGAAAAAGTAATAAATTTCAAAAATCCTAAACTGGAAAATGAAATGTTATTTTCTCTTCTTTCGTTAAACCTGTACTGACCGGTCTCTTATATAGTTTTGTATTCCAATGTGTTTTATCTCCTTAATATGAGATGTGCTCTTGACACATATTGGTTCTTAATAAAGTGCTAAAATCATGTAGAAATAAACCAGTAGTCATTAGTAATAAGAAACCATGGTACCAGTAGACTTTGCAACGATTTAGGATGCCATACTATCGTGAGGTATGTAGTGAAGGTAATGCAGTAGAACAAGCGTATTCATCGGTGAAACATAAGATGAAACGGCTGAAAATGATTCTCTTTTCATAACACAAACGCTCTATTGAACGCTGATGTTTGTGTAAAAAATTTCTTTATCAATATAGAGGTTATTAATTGATAGTTTCAAATTACATAGCATAATTATAAATATAGCATCTATATAGAAAATAGATATAGGGGAAGTATCATGAATGAAAAAAAAAATAAGAAAAAAATTTGTTGTGTTCTCCTCGTTGTTTCCTTAGTTGGTACTGTAACAATGGTTCCAAGTGTAAATAGTTTAAATTATGATCTAGATAAAAATAAAAGTATTACAAATAACCCGTTTTTTTTGAAGAATCAGAGGAATAATTACATTTTTTCTCAATTGTTAAAATATAGACTTAGGAGCGTTATTCAGGAGAGTCTTCTTTCCTCAGGACTATTAAGTAGTACTATTTATACCAATTGTAATGGGGTGGAAAAATATACCGAGGTTTTTTTTGGTGTGCAAAATGATATCGATGTTGATAATAATCTAAATACTGGTATAAATGGTGCAGATATCCGAGTACAATACCTCCTGTTACCCTGGATTGAGTTTGATCCTGTTCTTGCTATCGGTGGTTTTTTCACTCTTAGTGTTGAACGTCTTAGTGAGGAAATTAAAGATGCGGATTTTCACATAGCTCTGGAAGTAAAGTCTGATACGAATATGGTACGCATCGGGTATCATTCCTTAAAAGAAATAGGAAATGAGATTCCTAATACGGCACAAATATCATTTATATTATTATTTACTCTGACGGAGAGAACTAAAGGATTTGGTATCTATTTTGAACCTACTTATAATAGCGGTAATCAGGGAAAAAAAATTGAGCTTTTTGCAGAGTCGGACAATGTAACGAAGCAACAGAGTTTTTCAATGAAGTTTGACCCTGCGATAGAAACCCAATTTAAAATTATATCTACAAAGATCGAGGGACAATGGCAATATTATATCACCCGGACGTCATCATTAAATTCTGAGGTTACCATCCAGAGTGTAACGAAAGAAAATGGTCAGGAAAAAAATGTAACACTAATTGTAGATAAATTACCGCAGATTTTATCATTTACTCTTGCACTCACACCTTTTGGTCCCCAAGGTGGTTCATTCCTTTACGAAAGCAGCGAAATGTATGATATTGAACTTACAGCCACATCAAATCAGCTAGGAACCTGCCGATACGTTACTATAAAAAATACACCAACCCGAGTTTTTGCTGAATGGACACCAACATTACTAAAAGGGTTTTACTCACTTGATATCGAATCCAATGGAACAGATATTATTGTACAGAATTCCTTAACTGATCCCTCCATTATATTGAAAGTAAATAACCTTGGAAATTTCAATTTTAATGCTTATTGGAATCTTTCAAACCCTGGCGATTTCACGGTCTATAAAGAAAGAGATTTATCTATTGATCTTGATTTTAAAATCGGCGAATGGGTAGCAAAACTGAACACACGACCAACAGCTGATTATATCGCAACAAAATGGTTGATTGATGTCACAGGTTACCTAACCTTTGATACTAATTTACAGTCACTTGGTACGATGGATATTTTAATTAAAAGTGAAGATCTTGGATTACAAACAGTTGGTGAAACATTTAAAGCAGACGATTGGCGAATTGACTGGACTATATGGCCACCCGCAGAATGGAATTTAGTGCGTACTGGAACGCTAACGTCTGATTCAATCTCAATAGATTTATTTCTAAAAAATTTTGGTTGGTTACACCTCTGGCCCTGGCCAGTCTAGTATACAGATTCTAAATACCAACAACTTTTTTTCTTTTTTTATTGATTGTGTTAAAAATAATATGAATTAATCAATCCCTTCAGATCTTACTGCTTCAAAGGTATTAAAATTCCTTATAGGCATCAAATATTTTCCATTTGATTGAGAAGACTTCCATCCCAAAAAACATTTTTTAAAAGTATAGATTTATCTTTTTCTGTAAGTTTTTCTTCTTGAATAGGGGGGAGATGATCATCTGGTAATTTAGCAGCCCAGGCAACAAATCTTCGAACCATCCACCAGGTATGAGTCAACTCATCTTTCGCGTTCTGGCTTAAAGGTGCGGTATCCTCCCATTTATAAAGACTAGTACCAAGACAAGTGAAATTCGTTTTCTTTTTTTCTGTGATATGACCGTTCCACCAAATCATATATTCCGGATGAGCTGTACAGAGA
>CABMCU010000035.1 GCA_902384685.1 uncultured archaeon
AAAGTGACTCCTTCATGCATAGATGCTGGGTCGGTGTTGGTGTTGTTAATTGTACAGTTTTCAACCGTGATATTATTCACTAGATATGTGGTAGCCGGATAATCAGCCCAAAACTCTAATCCTCGATGTGCACAATTTTGTATCGTGCAGTTGTCAATGTGGATATGGTGACTAGCTCCTCTTGATCCGGCACAAACTAATATCCCTGCTGAACTTGTACTTGCTGCTGTAACATTTTCAATCGCTAGATTCGTGATTCGTATATAACTAATAAATTCGGAAGATGTACCAATACGTAATAACGCATAACCTTTTGCGAGTGAGTATCCTTTTCCATTAAGAACAGCACGTTCCCCTGGATATCCTGCGATGGTGTACCATGCTCCTGCGGTGCCTCCTTTGTTAATAAGTATTCCCTGTGTCTTCGGGTAGATATGGTTATAGTTTCCCCCTCGTAGATAAATTGTGTCGCTTGTGCTAGAGACATTGATTGCTTTCTGAAGGGTGTGAAATGGGTTTGTAAAAGTTCCAGTTCCTGTGGTATCGCTCCCTGTTGGTGAGACATACCAGGTGGCATGGGAAGCCTTAACAATAGGGCTAAAGGCTGGGATCAGATTCACAAACAATAATAAAACCAGCAACCATGTTGTGAATTTCTTCATTTACAACCGACCCCGTAAAATAATATTACCAGTGATGTATATAAATACGCAATACTAGAGGCTATTTAAATTTTACCAAGGGGGTTTTTTAGATCTTAATTATTAGAAACGGTTCCTACTTCGACAACCCTCTCTTGCTATAACCAGTAAAATAGCTGTAGAAGAAACTTGTTCTCGCTTAGATTTTATTACTATAATTGGCAGTCAGAAAGGGATTTAAAAATTTTTATGATAAAGAAAAGCGTATAAAAAGTCTATTTAATGTTGAGAAGTACATCGATGACATCTAACCGTTGCTTGTGAAACTTGATTAAAAAAAGCAATAATCATCGCTCGCATCTCGCGAAAAGAATTCAAGTAAGATCGGTCTTATGATAACTGAGTTGCGAGATATCTGCTCCTGCTTCATGTAGCATTCAATAAGATTTCGGAATTCGTTGTCATCATAAATCCCAAGAATTTTACAATCTATCTATGAAAACTTTTATAAAAGTCTAATTCATTAAGACCCAAGAATGAACCATATAACTACGGAAAAAATATCCATAACTCCAACAGATTTTCCAGAAGAAAAAGTTCTCTTAAAAGCTAAATGCCAGGCAATCCTAAGCCTCATTGCATGTTTCCAACACAAGAAAAAAAACATTCAACGTGCACATCTTATTAGTGCTTTGGTAAAAAACCCAAACCCAAGCTCCGACGATAAAAATCTTATGGAGAAAGACGTCATCAATCAACTGCAGACACTCGGTAAAACAACACCGAAAATCATGTTCAATTCAATCGCCCATCTTGATAAAACCATACAAAAACTGAGAAAACTCGGTTTAATAACAAATCAATATATGAGAGGATATCCGCGTATTATCCTTACCCACAAAGGACACATGGTTTTTTATAGTTTAGTTTATCCAAGTTTAATTTTCAAGATGATCACTGAACTTTTCAATAAATTACATTAACAGAACCGTTCAAAAAGTCGTCTATATAAAATCTGATAATTAATGAAATTTTTTATTTGAAAGGTCGGGGGTTAAATAGGTATCGTGGGGTGGGATAAACGTCACTTACTATCCTTTTTTTTTCGTTTCCACAACATAACTAATGCTATAGCACCGATGATAATAACAATCTCAAAACCAGGTGTCTTTCCTTGCTCTTGGTAGGATGATGTGAGTCCATTTGTTGTATTATATGTAAGGTCCCAATTACCATTACCGTCACTATCAATGTTGTAGTTACCATTCTTTTTCTGAACCGTCGTTATTTGCTTTAATACATCAGAGTAGAACGTGTCATATATACCATCGCCGTTATTGTCGAGAAGATAACCGACTCCTCCTGCTTGCACTGCATCGATGTAGACGGTGATATTTGAAGAGGACGTTGTTTGATTATCAGTAACTGTTACGGTGACCTCGTAACGT
Source organism: uncultured archaeon (assembly GCA_902384685.1). Classification (GTDB taxonomy): domain Archaea; phylum Thermoplasmatota; class E2; order DHVEG-1; family DHVEG-1; genus SM1-50. The sequence continues at coordinate 2,090 of CABMCU010000035.1, forward strand.
CCTGCAACTGTCCAGTTGTGATTCACGGTATACGCTGACCCATTTGGCAAGAAACCACTTAACTGAGAAGTTGAGAGAGGGTCTCCCCAATTAAAGGTATACTGTATTGTATCGTTGTCTGCATCTGTTGATAAAGCGGTATAAGTGTACATCGTGTTCTTCGTACCGTTTGTTGGTCCGGTAATGATTGGTGTTGTCGGAAGTCTGTTCGGTTGTGTTATCACACAGGTTGTTGTGTCAGTGTTTATTGCCCCTTCATTGTCAGTGACAGTAAGGGTTACGGTGTATGTTCCTGGCTCTAAATAGGTATGTTGAACTGTTTTTCCGGTTTCATTGGTATTATCACCGAAAACCCAGAACCATTTGGTAAGGTTCCCATCAGGATCATTACTCTTGGAACCATCAAAGGCTATTGCAGAGTTGACATAACCGTGGTAGGGTTCGCCAGCGGACGCGTCTGCTATAGGTTTTTTATTTTCATTAGCAGAAGATCCTCCACCATCGCCACCATCACTGCCACCGGAACTTTTACTTTTTGTAGTGAAGTTCCAAGAGTCCCCAGAATCCCCAATTATGCTTGTTGCGTATGCACTGTGGTTATCCCAAGCTATAATGTTCCAGTAATAAGTCGTGTCATATGTGAGTGCGCCTGGGTTATAGCTGAGAGCTGTTTGATTACTCACAACCTTTAGAGGTATGCTTGTTGTTCCAAAATAGATATCATAGGTTACAGGATCGCCATCAGGATCCCCACCAGCCCAGCTCAGTTTAGTACTCAGACGAAAAGAAGTACGTGCATTTTTAGGTGATGGGTGATTTCGATAGTTAGAGGCGGAATAACCATTTGGTTCTGTAGGATATTCCCATAGCGGTCCTTCTGTTTTATT
>CABMCU010000036.1 GCA_902384685.1 uncultured archaeon
TACAGCATCTACGGAGATCATAAAGGACAAACAAAGATCGGTGATTTCACCAAGTGAACAAAAAAAGTTAGACTCCAATTCATCCACTGGTTAAAACCAGTGGTATTCTTGGAGATTTTTTATAAAATACGAGAGTGGTTATCCTCCGTTAAAATGGTATATAATCCTCCTGCATAATTGTATGAAGAATCAATCGGAACCTTCCATATAAGACTGTTATTGTCGCTTAAGTTGATAGCAACGACCCATTTGCCTTCTTCACCCCAATCGTGATTTGCAGACATAAGCATAATAGGATTGGTTTCTGTTCCACAAATCACCATATCCGAACACGGGATAACAGTTTGTTCATCATTAAGAAGTTTTGTCATATCGATGGTTTGCCCTTTCATTTCGGTTCCGTTTTCCTCATAAAAACGGACTAATTTATTCCCAAGGGTATCACCATTCCACAATGATGCTATCTGATCACTGTCTTCATACCAGAATCCACCCCGTGGATCCTTCGCGAAGGAAAACAAAGTTTTATTATCATAGGCGACCTTCCATTTTTCCGTCCCGTCTGTGTATACTGCATAAATATGCGGTTTTTTATTTTGAAAGAATAATGTGTTATTTCCATCGAAATACAGAGTATCATTAATTAAAGTGGGGCTTGCTTGGCTATAGCCACTATACGAATAATTCCAGGCAATTGTTAATCTATCAGATTTGTTTTCAGCATCTGGATCTACATCTACTGCATACAATTGACCGTTCTGTTTACTCATATTAATACTGGTATTAGTTATTCTCCAGCCTGATACTGATAAATCAGTTAAAACATATGTTCTGTTCCCTTGTACACATGCTGAATTTTGCGAGGAGTAAAATCTTTCATTATCGGTAATAAGCTCTGGTGTTCCCAGAGAATCGGTGGCAAGTGTCGATCCATCGATGGTATCAATAGCAACAACATTTCCATTGCGATCTGCGATAAACATGGTAGTGCCCTCAAAAAAAACTGAAGTCATTGGCATGACCCCATATGGAACTGTTGAGGTCCATTCAATATCCTGGCCGGTGCTGTTGTAATGGTACGGACAATTCAAAGGATTTGACATTAGTGATTGGAAATCTGTCCAGTTCATTTCTCGTATCCCGTAGATAGGATCACTGCTTGTACACAGAAAGGTTCTATTTGCTAGTTCATCGCCTGTATTAACATCAAATGCATATAGACATTTAGTTGTCGGTAAAATGATGGTGTTATCCTCAACGATCGTTGGACTAAGTGGGATTCCTCCTTGTGATAAATTTGTTATCCATTTAACGTGTATATTGTTTAGATCCGAGGCATCCACAAGTATTATTTTTTCATTGTCACAGGCAACTACCCAGTTGTTTATATCAACCATTGGAGTAGAAGTAAATGCATAAGGATTTAATGACCAGTTATTTTGTTTGTCCATTGGTTTCTTCCACCAACCTGAAGACCAGAGACGATTACCATAATAATCATACAAAATAAGGTTATCATTCGGATGTTCCTCGTCTCCCAATATACTTAAAGGTCCGAATGTACATGCTGCAATTTTACCATTTCCTACGATTCCGTTGCCAAATGTTCCGTGTAATTCTCCTCCGAAATCATGACGATACCATACGACACTGACATCATCCGTCGTTGGAATCGGTCGTCGAATGTTTTCTGACAGTTGAGGATCGCAATGAACCATCCCCCCTCCCTGTGAAGGTAGAGTAAAGTTACTTACACAGAGTGGCAGAAAAGTAGTCATTGCTAATAGGAGTGTTGCGCCTATACAAAAAATTATTTTTAAATTATATTTCTCTTCATTCATATTATTTTCCTCCACCAATAATCAACTATAATTGGTAATTTGTGTAATCTTTTTAATATTTATATAATTTTTTAAATCAATAATATTAAATTTTTTTAATATTATTAACCAATAGATTTATTAAGAGGAGTTTTTATTTAATAACTATAGATGGAGGAAAAATATGAAAAAAAATCTTTTAATTGGGTCAAGTATCGCTGCAGTTGTTCTTCTTGTTCTGGGATCGTTGACTAATGTCGTTGGGTATCAACAGGTTCAATCTTCAAATACGAAAACAATAAAAGATGATATTGATGCAAAAGAGTTATTGCTTCAAACGATATGCGACATTACAAATAGTAAAAAGATTCAGAGTATTATCCATAACTATGAAATTAAAAGAGATTTTGAAAATTCATTACTATCTCGGCTGACGTGTGCTAAACCCTTGTGGATGCATCTAAGAACGCATTTCAGTGGATTATTACCTCCTGTTAAAATCATCACGAAAGAATATGTGCAATATGCATATGTCATGGGTGTAATATTTTCCAGAGTTATTGATACCTCAAAGATTTCTTTGATACTTAGAAATAATAAAATTGTGAATCAAGAAATGCAAAGAGAAATTGCCGCGGTTATTGAACAGGATAGGCTATTAAAAGAGGAGATAACACGATTATCATCCTCTGAGTGCGGTTGTGAAAGCGAGAATACAACACAGTGGACTTTTCCTATTATCTGTACTCTTTTATTCCCAATATTTATGTACGCTCTCATTCTTTGGGCTCTAGACCATACTATTCCTTTGGTATTTATTATCGGAGATATCGGGAAGACATTAAATTGTTGGTGGTCCTATCTTGCTCCATAGCAATAAAGAAGGAACACACTCAATGAACAAGAAATGTTACACAATTGCAATTGGAATGATTCTCTTATTCATAGGGATGAGTATCATTCCATCTACCGCTGAAGTGAAAGAGAAATCATCGCTCCTATCTTCTGATGGTACATGGTGGTATGTCGGTGGTTCAGGGCCAGGGAATTATACCAGGATTCAGGATGCGATTAACGCTGCAAGCGATGGTGACACCGTGTTTGTGTATCGTGGGATCTATACGAAAAACAACCCCTATGACCAGGTAATAGTGAACGTTAATAAGCGTATCAGATTAATCGGGGAAGATAAGAACACCACGATTCTCAAAGGAAGCGGAAAATACAAGGTTGTGATTGTCTCTGCAAATGGAGTAGTAATCAGTGGATTTACTGTCCAGGAGAGTGGTGCGGATGTATACCCAGGATCCGGCATTTTTATTGATGATTGCCGCGATATTATAATCGATAATAATATTTTTTTGGAAAACCCGAATTGCGCATTGTACTGTGTTAGTTCAAATAACTGCTCATTTTCTCATAACATTTTTAGGAAAAATGGATTTGCTTTGTATATAGCATCAAGTGTTAATTGTTCTGTTTTTTCCAATCTTTTCATTAGCAACTCTAATGGAATAGATTTTGATTTTGAATTTGAGAGGCTAATTGATATTTATAGTAATGAATTCAAGGATAATGAAAAAGGGGTAACTTGGTCTAATAGTCAAGGGGTGGCCATTCGTTTAAATAATTTTATCGGAAACAAGGTTCAAGCAACTTTCTTTAACTATGGTGGATTACTCGATTTAGGTAGTCTTATTGGATATAAACAAAACTGGAGTAGTAACTATTGGAGCAATTGGAAAAGCACAAGTCCTAAACCTATTCGAGGAAAAATAGAGCTTTATATCCCAGTGATTCCTTTAGTATGGATCAAAATACCGTTGCTTTCCTTTGATTATGATCGAACACCAGTTCAAGAACCTTATAATATATCAGTATATATTTAGAAAGACATCATCGAATCCCTTTCTTCTTAATAATTGCATAGAAAAATAATTTTAAAGAATTAGGCTAGCTAATTCCATTTTAATATTTGTTATAATTACTAATAAGATTATTTTTTTGATTCCATTTTTTCTTTTAACATGAGAATAGCTTGCTCAACAAGATCTGAGATAGATCTAAATTGTTTATTTTCCACCACAGAACCAACATTCTTTTGTACCCATTCTAAAAGAGTTGGATGAATAGTAATCGAGAGTCGCTCTCTTTTTTTGTCAATTGAGAGGTCGTCTAACAATTCAACTTCGCGGGATTTTTTTAATACACTATGAACAGATATCTAAGACACTACTCGTATTTGATGATAAAATTACTCTCATGTCTTTCTTTTTTTCCAACATCGTAA
>CABMCU010000037.1 GCA_902384685.1 uncultured archaeon
AAAAATGCAGCAGTGAGGTTCACGCGAAAATCATCGACGAAATATGGTTTCTCATATGTAGGCATCTTAGTTATAGCAGCAACATTCGCATCTGTAAATACTGATTCTATCTGTGATTTTACAGATTTATGAATGTCCCCCATAATAGCTCCTATAATATAGGGATTGGTCGTAGCCATGTTTTCAATAGATTGTCTGTCGTACGTCGTGTCAAATACATTAATACTATTCACGATCATGTGTGTTCGGACAGTCAGTTGTGACCCGCTATCAAAGGTGCATGTAATTGTAGCCTCGACATTACTGTTTGGTATAAGATCCGCGGATATCGAAAAAACAAAAATAGAAGATCCTATTAGGAGAATAATCGTTATTATATATAGTAATAGATGCTGCGGCATCTCATCCTCACTTCTAAGTAATTAAGCAAAGACTCTTATAAAAACTTTCTTACGAAATCACTAAAAAGACATGGGTTATTTACTATGTCATATTATGTTTATACTCGGGGGAACCTCAGCAAAAAACGTTGCAGGAAATCTTGCTAACAGACTTCGACAGCCACTGTTGCATACCGTATATAAGCGATTCCCGGACGACGAATTTTACGTCCGCGTATTAGATGACATTACCGGAAAAGACGTCGTGATTGTTCAGACTGCTTATCCTGACCCAAAAATTGTAGAACTCCTGATCATGCAGGACGCAGTTCATTAGGCAGGTGCAAAGAAAATCACCGTTGTCCTCCCATACTTTGGGTACAGCAGGCAAGATAAAAAATTCGAAGAAGGAGAAGCAATTAGCGCTAGAGCAATCGCTGAGCACATCAGCATACACGCTGACTGTGTCATCACCGTTGATCCTCATAAAGAGCACATTCTGAAATTCTTTACCGTACCTGCATACAGTTGTTCAGCAGTATCCATCATCGCTCAGTACCTAAAGGAAAAAAACATAGATTTTATCCTCGCCCCAGATAAAGGAGCAAAGGAACGAGCCAAAGAAACAGCAAAACTCATCAATTGCGAATACGATTATCTGGAAAAAACACGCATTGACGGCGTTACCGTAAAAATCACACCAAAAAAACTCGACGCTCATGGCAAAAACGTCGCCATTATCGATGATATCATCTCCACAGGAAACACCATGGCAAATTCTATTAAAGAACTAAAAAAACAAGGTGCGAAAACAGTTTTGATTGCGTGTACCCATGGATTATTTATCGGCGACGCCCAGGAAAAACTCCGAACTGCAGACTGCGATGAAATTATATCAACGGACACCATAGAAACAGATTTTAGTAAAGTAAGCGTCGCGGAATGTATCGCAGCAACCATCCTAAAAACAGTCCCACACATAAAAAATTAAGGAGATCTTTTTAGAGATAAGTTATTTATAAGACCATCAATTTACGGTTGTAACCAAACTAGGGTGAAACATATGCGGAAACGAGCACAATTTAAAATGCTTTCGCGATCAGAATCAGCTACAACTTCACAAGCAACAACGGTCACAAGCGCTTCAGAACGAAAGCGATTTCGATTAAAGAAAAACTGGTGGATTGGGGTCACGCTGATAGCGATATTCTTCCTGGTTTTATTCATGAACTCCTATTTCAATATCATATCAAACACAGACATAAACTCCAACGGAACGACTCTAAGTGATACTTATTATCTATCTGGTCCTGACCCATACTATAACATGCGACTCGTAGAAACTACCATGCAGACCGGTCGCTTTCCCTATTACGCTATCAATGATCCACTTCTTGCATATCCTATCGGAAATTCAGGAGGACGTGCCCCATTACTTGTGATGTCTGCAATCGGTTTCAGTAAACTACTTACCCCATTTATGAGCGAAGCAGATGCTGTAGGATACGCGATGCAATTTGTTCCCGCGTTATTCGGTGCGTTACTTGTTTTCCCCGTATATTTTATCGGAAAAACCTTGTTTGGCAAAAAAACAGGACTTGTCGCTGCACTCCTCATTGCTCTGATACCTATCCATCTCAGTTCAGGACATGGCTCTGCATATGCCCTGTTTGACCATGACTCCTTCAACCTGCTATTGTACTTCCTGACGTTTTTATTTCTCATAAAAAGTATCAAAGAAAAAAATATTATACGCCGTATTCTGTATGCGCTTCTTGCAGGCATCCCGCTCGCCGCTCTTTCTATGGTTTGGGTAGAAGCACAATATCTTTACACTATTATCACTGTTTACGTGGTTGTTCAACTAGTAATCGATCTGTTCACTAATAAAGTAGAAGAAGGATTTGTTATAAGCTCCTCTATAGTGCTGTTTACCGGGTTCTTTTTATCATGGCCGATCACATTTGCACGTAACCTCTTAGGTCTGCCCTTCTTTTTAGCGCTTGGTGTTGCGATCTTTGGCGGTCTCTGTATCCTTTTCAAACGAAAAAAGATGCCCTGGGTCATCTCCTATCCACTCATCGCTGGTATTGGTGTGGCTGCCGCAGCGTTTCTTTATATTGTTTATCAAAATCCAACGATATTCTCGATATTCACTCCCTTAAACCGCATCGGAGAAATCATCTATGGTGCTGGAATTTATGGAACGAAGGTGTCTCTAACGATCGCAGAGGCAGGAACGTATACTATGAGTAGAACCGTCATGTCCTATGGTCCTGCATTATACTGGCTTGGCTGGGCTGGCTTTGTTTTTCTTATCTATCAGTATGTGAAACAGAAAGGACGACGAGATTATCTCATGATTCTTACCTTATTTGTTATCGACATCTGGTTGACATCAACAGCTGGTCGTTTTCTCAACGATATGGTACCACTGATTGCTCTCCTATCAGGATGGATTATTTGGTTCTTAATAAGTAAGATTGACTATAAACAAATGGCACGAAACATACGAAACGCTGGCGGTGGTCTCCGAGGTATTCGAAAAGGTGTGAGAATCTACCATCTTTTCGGTGTTCTCTTTATCTCTTTTCTTATCCTAATCCCTAACGGATATCTTGCACTCGATGCAGCAGTACCATCCGCCGTATCAAAAAATGGGACAAGTAATATGAAATATGATTTCTTCGGGAAAAATCATTCCTCTGCATTTGGTTCAAGTTCCTACAAAGAACAATACTGGGTTGATGCCTATGCTTGGTTGAACAAACAAGATGTCGACATCGCTGATTCTACAAAAAGACCTGCTTATATCTCCTGGTGGGACTATGGGTTTTACGAAGTAGCCGTCGGGGGGCATCCGACGGTTGCAGATAACTTCCAAGATGGAATTCCAACTGCAGCTAATTTCCATACCGCGACAAGTGAAAAAGAAGGAATCGCAGTCTGGATTGTCCGATTATTAGAAGGAAATCGAAAAGATAACAACGGAGTAACCTTCTCTGATTCAGTCATTGATGCACTACAGAAAAATCTTGGGATTAATAATACAACTAAAATAACTTCATGGATGCTCAACCCAGAACTTTCTCCTTCGCAGAATACGGGTATCGGAGTAGAATATGATATTGAGTTGAGTAAGATTATGAAAGTGGGAGTACAATATCCTGAAAACGCTTATTATCACGATATCGTACGACTCTTGAACGATACCTTAACCGATGAACAAATCACCTGGTTGTATCATGATATTCAACAAGCCACTGGTTATAGCATTCGCTACTATGGGGTAGAAGGATATGACGAACAGATTTTCAACATTTTTGCATTCCTCGGTGATAAAAGCAATATCTTGACCGCACTTAAAACTGCAGGAAAACAATTCTATAACCCTGAGGACGACTTCATCCAGGTCATCTATACCGGTTATAAGGTTAACAACGATGGAACCAAAGGTTCCGATGGTCAATGGACAGCAAAAGAACTCAATAATATGACCCAAGCACAGCGAAACTATATCGCTATCACAGGAACGTCATCTGTTTACAAAAAAGATTATTTCAATACCATGTTCTATCGGACGTATATAGGATATCCGGCGCAACAAGATTCAAGCGGAACTTATCAAACCCCTAGTCAACAAATCCCCTGTTATGCTATGAGGCATTTCATCCCTGTCTATGTTTCACCCTACCCCTATTCACAAAGCAGAAGAGCAGTGGTCATCGCAAAGTACTATGAAGGCGCTTTTTTTAACGGTTCTGTCAGCTGTAATAACACGCCACTTCCCTATGTAAGTGTAGCAATTCTTGATGATTATGGGTTCCCACACGATTATGTATTCACTGATGAAAACGGTAGTTTCAACCTCCTCTCACCCGGTGGTAACATCACCCTGCTTTTTTCTTATGCCAATGATGTGCTCCTTAAAAAAATCACGTTTAACAACACCAACAATACATTATATTCTCCAGTAACGGATGCAGAATCCATGCGTCTTAACGGTTCGAAATATTCACGTAATTTCAACATCACTGTAAACCTTTCAATCCAGGAAGGTTTTGTCTATCAAGATAATAATAACAATGGTTCCTACGAACCAACTATTGATACACCATTATCTGGGGTCACCATCGAATTAAACGATTATTATTTCGGTAGACAGGTCCAGCCGGTAAAAACAGACCTACAAGGACACTACATCTTCCGTAATTTGTATCCCAGTAAATACAACATCTCTGCAGTCGAAAATGAGTACACCCTCTTAAACAAGAAAGGTATCAATATTGAACCAGGTAATAACTCATACAACATCTCAAAACCAAAATTAGCTGAAGTCAAAGGAGTTGTTTATATTGATAGTAATGGTGATAAGAAATATACTACCGGCGAGGAAGCAAGCGACGTGCAAATACAACTCACCTACACCAAACTCAATAACACCCAAAAACTAGTCAATATCACAACTATAGGTACAACAGGAACCTATTCGTTCCCTTCGTTAATCCCTGGAGTGTACACCTTAAATGCAACAAAACAAAATACTAGCACCGGGAACCTTATTTACCTCACTAAACAAACTGTCACCCTTACCGCAAATAAAACATCATGGGCTAATATTTCGCTTACATATGCTCCTGTAATTATCAGTGGATACACGACCAATAATTCCATAAAAATTGCGAGCATCCTTGTGACGTTTTCCCCTGATAAATCAATAAAAAACAATACAGCAACACAAATTTCTGTCACATCCGATGTTCAGGGACTCTACACAGCGAAACTCACACCAGGAACGTATAATGTCACTGTGCAAAAAACAGAGACAGGGACAACGGTATACACTTTTGCAGACAAACTTATTGTTTCCGTTGGAGAAGGAACAGCATCTTACAACATTGCCCTTACTAAAGTATCTGTTACTGTCAGTGGAAGTGCAACATACAATGGTGTGGGAAAAGCAAATATAACCATTCTCTTCTCAAAGGATTTACGAATTACAAACAATACTGCAGTATCAAAGAATGTGAAATCCGACAGTAATGGAAGTTACACTATCGAACTAACGCCGGGTTCATATAACGTAAGTGTTGCAGAAGTTGTCAATGAAAGCGGTCAAAATATAACATATACAGGCAACGCTGGACAAATCATACTCACTAGTGGCGATGCACCAAGAGTCCTGAACATTCTCTTGACACGAGAACAGTCACCATAAAAAAGGAGAGGCAATTCCCCTCTCTACCACATTTTAATTAATGCTTTCTTAATACAGTAACTGATGTTGAATCTTGAAGAGGGCACAAAGGCTATTCGATTCGCGCGTCAAATAATCCAAGAATATGTGCAACATAAAAAGCATTCATCACTAGACCTAGGGCAGTCATTTCATGAGAAGCAAGGGGTTTTTGTCACCCTTCATACTTTCCCAGATCATGAGTTACGGGGATGTATTGGTATCCCGCTTCCTATCATGAATTTACAGGATGCAATTACTGAATCAGCTCAATCCGTCACAAGAGATCCTCGATTTCCACCATTGGCAGAAACAGAGCTTGATACAATCATTGTAGAAGTCACCGTACTAACAAAACCAGAACTTATTAAGGTAAAAAAACCTCAAGACTATCCTGCACACGTAGACATTGGACGAGACGGGCTAATTGTTGAACAAAGCTTTTTCAAAGGTTTGTTACTTCCTCAGGTACCTATAGAACAAAAATGGGATAAAGAAGAATACCTCTCGCAAACCTGCATGAAAGCGGGGTTGCCCCCTGATGCATGGTTTGGAAAAACCATAAAGATCTCGAAATTCCAAGGGCAAATCTTTACCGAAATAAAACCACATGGACCCATAAAGGAGACACACCTAGATGGATCTCACAATTGAAGGGAAACTCTATCATAACGGAACATTCGAGCAGGGCTTCCTTGGTATTCAACAAGGGAAAATCATCGCAATAAAAAAAAGCCTCAAATCAGACAATCACGTTAATGTTAGCGACAACCTTATCCTCCCAGCCGGTATCGACCTCCATGTTCATTTCCGCGATCCTGGTTTTACCTACAAGGAAGATTTCTCAACAGGTTCACAGGCAGCAGCATTCGGAGCTATCTCCTGTGTCTTTGACATGCCTAACACCCAGCCTCAAACCACCAGCATTCAGACACTAAAAGAAAAGACACAGATTGCTTCGGAAAAAAGCTATGTGGATTTCGGACTTTATACAGGGGTGAGCGATGAGAATATAGAGCCGCTCGCAGAAATCTCCCCGTTTTGCAGTGGTTTTAAAATCTTCTTAGGAGGCAGTACGCATTCTCTCCAACTAAGCACACAAAATCTTCGATTTGCATTGCTTGAAACCAATCGAACAAAAAAAATAACACTGATTCATGCTGAAGACGAGCGCTGTCTTAAAACACATAAAGATATGGAAAACAATCTTGTTGATCATCTTCGATGTCGATCCGCGGAATGCGAAGAAATCGCTATCAGAACCATCATCAATAACTCTCATAATCTTTCTTCGCCAATTCACATCTGTCATCTCTCCTCTTGTGGAGGTTTTGAAATGCTACGAAAAAAACCACACAACATAAGTGTTGGAGTAACTCCGCATCATCTTTTTTTTGACGTTCATACCCTCGACACCAAACAAGCGTGCTACAAAGTAAATCCTCCTATTAGATCAAGTTTTGATCGTGATACACTCTGGTACGGTGTGAACAATAAGCTCATTGATATCTTTGAATCAGATCACGCGCCGCACACGGAAGAAGAAAAAAACGTTGAGTTCAACGACGCCCCCTCTGGTCTACCTGGGATTGAAACGATGTACCCTCTCTTGCTTGCCGTTATAAAAAAAGAACAAATCACCCTTGATACTCTCTTAACTTTGCTCTGTGAAAAACCCGCACAACTCCTTAACCTTCCAAAAGGAAAAATTGAAGTTGGACGAGATGCTGATTTCATTGTTGTTGATATGAAAAAAACAGAAATGATTACCGCAGAGAAACTTCATTCAAAATGCGGGTGGACACCATTTGAAGGATTTCAGGGAATCTTTCCCTCCATGATGTTTATAAGAGGAGAAAAAGTCATAGACGACCATCATATACTCGTGAAACAAGGATTTGGTAAGAGTATTGGAGTATAAATTATGCTTAAATTCTTGCTGCGATGATGATTCTACTTACCCTCTATATCAGCTGCGTGCTCACCTATCGTGGTATCAATATCAAGGGATAACCTATGGATGAAAAATTAATACATCTTGCCCATCATATAGTAGAAAAAATTAGCAAAGAAGTAAGAAAAGAAGCTAAGAATAATTTCTATAAACTTGGGAAGACCGTCGGTATTGGTGCTGACGGTACACCGACTTCCTACATTGATAAAGTTGCTGAAGATATCGCACTTAAAATACTAGAAAAATCAGAGGTAAAAGTAAATTTACTTAGTGAAGAAGCAGGATTTATCGATTTTGGTGGCACATATGTGGTCGTATTTGACCCTGTCGATGGCACTCGAAACGCGTATCGTGGCATTCCGTTTTATTCTGTTTCTCTGGCTATCGGAACAACTAAGATTAGCGATATCGAATACGGAATTGTAAAAAACATCCCAACCGGTGATGTCTTCACTGCAGAGAAGCATCATGGTTCGTTTCTTAACAATACACCGATCCGGGTCTGCGACGTGCCTTCTTCTGAAATGCTCTCTTCGATTTCCCTTGGCAAAAACCATACCTCAAGAGCTAACTCTTTATCGAAAAAAGGTAATGTTCGATCATTTGGTTCAGCATCTCTTGAGATGTGCATGGTGGCAATCAGCGCCCTTGACTATTATTTTGTAGGAAAAGACATTCTTCGGGTTGTTGATATCGCTGCATCCACCCTGATTGTTCGGGAGGCAGGAGGCTTTGTTAAGACCATATCCCGTAATGATCTTGATATGAGATTTAATCTAGAGGAGAGAACCAGTGTTCTTGCTGCATGTTCTGAAAAGTTAATCGATAACCTTCTCTCCAAGGCATAAAACATAAATATATCTGGTGTTCTTTAGCTTTTTAATGACGATCGCAGATACAATTGTAGAACTAACACGAAAAAAGAAATTACATTTTGCACTTCTTGACCCTGATAAACAAAAACCAACTATTGCTGGGCAGATTGCACAGACCGTTACTGATGCAGGAAGTACAGCCATCATGGTTGGTGGTTCTACGTTATCATCGCAGAAACAGGTAGATGAGACCGTTCAAGCTATCAAAAAAAATTCAGATCTGCCTGTCATACTTTTTCCTTCTGGAGCTAAATTCCTCAGCAAATACGCTGATGCCGTTTTCTTCATGAGCCTGCTTAACTCTAATAATTTGAATTACGTAATCAGGGAGCATGTTAAAGGAGCACCGTTTATCAAATACACGGGTCTTGAACCGATTTCAATGGGATATGTGATTGTAGAACCAGGGATGACTGCTGGGCGTGTCGGAGAAGCTGATTTAATTAAAAGAGATGATCCTGGTACTGCAGTAGGATATGCCCTTGCTGCAGAATACTTTGGTATGAAGTTTTTTTATATCGAGGCAGGCTCTGGAGCGCCTACTCCCGTTCCAAATGAAATGATTCAGGCGGTGAAGAAAAACGCCTCTATCCCTATCATCGTTGGTGGAGGTATCCGAGACCCGAACACTGCCAAAGAAAAAGCACAGGCTGGAGCAGATATCATTATCACGGGTACTGCGATTGAAAAAGATAAACATTTTAAGGCGACTCTCACCGAGATTATTACTGCAATAGAGGGATTATAAGATATGAGATATTTCGTTAGTATCGGCGGGGCTTCTGGCAGTATTTATGGAATCAGATTACTACAAGAGTTGAACAAGACTGGACACGAGGTACATCTTGTTGTTTCCGAAGGTGCAAAAACGATCATTCAACACGAAACGAAATATACATATAATGTCGTCAAAACAACAGCGCACGTCGTCTATGACAACGACAATTTATATGCTGGCCCAGCAAGCGGCTCATTCCTTCTGGATGGTATGATTGTTATACCTTGTAGTATGAAAACACTTTCTGCCATTGCCCACGGATTTGGAGATACACTGACGTCACGTGCAGCGAGCTGTTGTTTGAAGGAAGGAAGAAAATTGATTCTGGTTCCCCGAGAAACACCACTTGATCTACCCGGGATTAAGAACATGCTTATGGCAAAAGAAAGCGGGGCAATTATAATACCTGCAATGCCTGCATTTTATCATAAACCAGAGAGAATTGAAGATCTCGTTGATTTCATTGTTGGAAAAATCTTTGATCAACTCGGCCTCAAGCACTCTCTGTTCAAACGATGGAAATAATTGATGGTGTGGACAATGGAAATTACCGCATGTCCGAATTGTGGAAGTAAGAATATTGGTATAGGGACTCTCGGTGACGGCATCATTTTTGGATTATCCTCATGGAAAGAGGTGTGTAGGGACTGCGGTTATCAGGGATCATCTCTTCTGTTTGAATCTGAATCAGAATATACGAAGTTCCTAGAAGCGCTTTCTCATCAGAAAAAACAAATACAAGCGCGAACAGAAGAATCAAGCGAAAAAAACCCAAAACAAGAAACAGATGAACAGATAAAAGAAAAAAAAGAGATTTTAGATTTTTTAGATGAAACGGATAAGACTCCTCGAAGTTCTGAAAAGAGAAACTATATCTTTGAATTTATCTTAGCTGTCGCTCTGTCCATTGTCTTCTTCATTATTTTGTTTGGGAGTAAGTATTTGCAAGTAAATAATGGTATTTTCTCCCAAAACGATCTCTTTACCATCCTACTTTATTTACTCGGCAGTTTTGTAGGAGTGTTGATTTTTTTCTTTCTTATAATCGTGTTTGTAGAGACGATATATCGAAGTATCTGCATTAAGAAAAAATAACGGCCTACTTTTCACACAGTTGTATAAAATTCTTAAAAATTTGTTCTCCGAATTGAGTATGCTCTACTTCAGGATGAAACTGCAGACCGTAGAACTGTTTTTTCTTATGTCGTATCGCTTGAATCGTACAATTTTCGCTTTCTGCAATTTTAATAAAGTCCTTTGGTAAGACAGTCACCTCGTCGTTGTGTGACTCCCATGCGATTGATTTTTTTAGAACACCTTTGAATAGAGGTTCGTTATCGTTGCAGAGTATTAATTCAACCTGCCCAAACTCTGGTATTTTCGATGGTTTTACTATACCGCCAAAATGACGTGCCATGAATTGGTGCCCTGCGCATATCCCAAGGATCGGAATGTCAGCTTTATCGAGGTACTCTGCACAATTCCCCAAATTGCTATTCAATCCTATTCGAGGTGCCCCACCAGAGAGAACAAGTCCTTGTATTTTCTCTTTCTGTAACTCCTTAAAAAGAGTGGTGTTTGGTACAATATTTGTTTCAACATCAAGGTCTCGCAGAGTACGCCATTCACGATGTGTCCATTGTCCACCGTTATCGATTACGTAGATTCGTACCATATGTTTATTCCCACTCAACAGTCCCTGGGGGTTTGTTTGTAACATCGTAGATAATGCGATTCACTTTCTCCTTAAGGGTATTAGTAATTTTCGTAGAAATCGCATCAAGTATATTATGAGGGATCGTACTATAATGGCAGGTCATGGCATCGACACTCTGCACTGCACGGATTGCGATCGTATTCCCATAAGCGCTCTTGTCACCATGGACACCGACGGTTTTTATCGGAATAAGTACCGCGAAATATTGCCACGGGAGTTCCATGAGTCCTTGCTTGGATGCACGTTCGATTTCCTTCTCTACAATATCGCATGCTTCTCGTACAAGTTCCGTGCGTTCTGGTGTCGCCTCACCGATAATTCGAATTGCGAGTCCTGGTCCTGGGAACGGTTGCCGTTCTGAAACTTTCAGTTTCAGGGAACGAGCGACTTTCCGCACCTCATCCTTAT
>CABMCU010000038.1 GCA_902384685.1 uncultured archaeon
ATTGTCCGAACAGCTTGATCACCAAACTCTATCACCGGGTAGAAACGAAAAAAGGAGCCGGCAAAGCAACCGTTGCAGCAAGCAGGAAACTGCTTATCTGTATTTGGCATATGCTCATGAAGGATGAAATGTTTAAGTACAGCAACGACGATTAGGAGTGAGAAGTCTTTTCATAGGTATTTCATTCCATACTGAGATAGAGAAGAATACTAATTGCGATAATTTCAAAGATATTAAGGAAGAAATTAAACGTACTAAATCCTCCTCCTATCACAAATGCTTTTGTAAGAACAGGGATGGCTCGTACATACTCTATGAAAAGAGAATGAATCGTAACCAGGGCGACTATTGACCGCGTGAAAAGCACACCGATGAAGAATGTAAGACCTAGCATAAAACTGGATTTCGTCTTTCTATAGGAATCAAGATAGATCCAAAGGATGCCAATGAGGAGTATAATATCAACACAGTTAATAATCATTGAAGCAGTGTAAAGCAAAGAAAATCGTCGTTCTTGTGCATCTGTCGTTTGATATCCTGATTGTTGAATTGCATCTTTGATCGAGTGAAATCCAATTGTTGAGAAAATAAACCCAACAGCGATTCCAATAAAAATAAGGCTCGCGATGACAATGACAGCTTTCGCTTTTGGACTGATCGTGTTTTTGTACGGAAAATCTTTCATGTCTTATTCACCTTTAGGTGGTTCATCTTTTATTTGTTTTTTCCCAATTCGACCCCAAATTTCATGAAATACAAGTTTATTTTCTTCCAATAAATCTGAGGGAAAAAACATTTTTCCATATCCACTACCAGTTGAGGTAATCAAACGGTTTTTTTCTAAGACTTCAAGATGATGACGAATTGTCTTGTAGTCTAACTTGATAATTTTTGAAAGTTCATTGGCGTTATGCGGTGTTTGAAATAGTTCTTCGAGTATTCGTCCGCGATTGACTCCACCGACCGAACCCGCAAGAAGCCACCACAGGAGTCGTTTCATCGCGTTCATGATAAATACCATTTTCAGGTAGAATCATTTGTGTTATTAAAAAGATTTAGAAAAAAGTATTTCTTACTTACAGGTAGATATGGATGATAGAATAACCAACGTAACCTATTACGGCACTAATCGGTATTGTTAGAAGCCATGCCCAAACAATATTTCTAGTGACACCCCAACGTACGGCACTTGCTCGTTTCGCAGATCCAACTCCAATAATCGAACCAGTGATTGTATGCGTTGTGCTCACGGGAATCCCCGCAAGCGAACAACCGATAATAGTGCAAGCTGCTGATGTTTCTGCTGCAAAACCATGGACTGGTCGTAATCTTGCTACTTTCTGGCCAAGAGTTTTGATAACACCCCATCCTCCAGCAAGTGTTCCTGATGCGATTGCAGCGTGAGCAGATAATATCACCCAGATTGGTACTGTCTCATGACCAGGAAGTACACCTAGGGAAGTAAAATATCCAGTTCCTATAAGGAGATAAAAAATAATACCCATTGTTTTTTGTGCATCATTGGTTCCATGACTAAACGCAAAAGCACTCGCAGAAAGTAATTGTAAACTTCGAAACCATCCATCTACCTTACTTTGCGATTTTCTTCGAATAAGCCAGAGAACTGCAATCATAAAGAAAAAACCAATGACAAGGCCAAGAAATGGAGAAACAATCATAAAGAGCACTACTTTCCAAAGTCCATTTTGAATTACACCTATTCCTCCCGCAGAAATCCCAGCTCCAATCAAACCCCCGATAAGGGCATGAGAAACAGAGATGGGAAGCCCCCAGTGAGTAGCGGTTGCAGTCCAGATTATTGCGCCAAGAAGCGCGCAAAAGACGAGGGTTGGCGTTGAAATTCGCGTATCGATAATGCCAGTTCCTATTGTTCGTGCTACTAATAAGGGCATACCAAAGGCAGCAACAAAATTAAAAAACGCAGCAAGTCCGACAGCTTGTATAGGTCGTAAAACACGTGTTGATACCACAGTAGCAATGGAATTTGCAGAATCATTCATACCATTAAGAAAATCAAAAAGTAATGCTAAGAAGATTAGAAAAATAACGAATGGTGAAAGTGAAAGAAAAACTGAAAGTTCCGACATATATTTTTTCCCTTACGTCAGGTGTATTTCACAAGGATATCTCCAATCACATCAGCTACATCTTCACATCGGTCGATTGCAGCTTCTAAATCATCATAGAGTTCTTTAATTTTAATAATCTCGATAGGATCTTTTTTAGTAAAAAGATCAGCAGTTGCCCTCCGCAGGAGAATGTCTCCTTCATTTTCCAAGGTATTAACTTCTCGACAGAAGCCTCGAATCTGTTTTGCATCTTTGAAATCCCGGAGAAGATGAATTCCTTCATTTACATTACGAGTAGTTTTTTGCAATATCTGTGCAAATTCTAGCATATACTCAGGAGGTTTCTTAATTTCATAGATAATCAATCGTTCAGAGACTGCCTCTAAATTATCCAGAATATCATCAAGTGAACTGGTTAACTTGGTAATGTCCTCTCTATCAATTGGAGTGATAAAGGTTCTATTCAACTCCGAAAAAATATCATGAACCATTTTATCCCCTCCATTTTCGATTTGCTTTATGACGTCTCTTTTTCTTCCGATCTCATTGTAAAATTCTAACATATTAACGAGGGCATCGACCCCTTCAAGAACATTTTTACTTTGTTCTTCGATCATGTCAAAAAAATGTTTTTCTTGAGGTATTATCCAAGAGAGAATTCCCATATGAGTACGTCTCCATTATCTATTTTTTATGAAATGTACCTACCCTGATATTGCCATACTTAGATCAATTATCAGAATATAAACCCCGCTGATTTTTATCACCGTTTTCTTATAAGATTTTATAGTTCTTCAGCGACAAGATAGTTAATTACGTTTTCTGAGATATCTTCAGCGTACTCTCCTGTTCTTCGAATGGATTCAATGATATATCCAGTGGAAATTGCGACGATACCTTTTTGTTTGAGTGCGAGTGTATTAATTTCTTCACAGAGTTTTTCAAGAGTTACGAGTGATTCAAGTGTCTCATTTGATGCTTTGATGTCTTTCTTAAAAAATGAATTGATGCTTTTATTAAAGATATCAATTGAGAGTGTACTAGCGATTAGGATTTTTTCTATGATTTTTCGATCGAGGTCACTCTTGATGAGATTTGGGGTGTTTTCTGCGATTAGTACGACATGATCTCCAATTCGTTCGATTATTTTACTGATAAGAAAACAGGTAGATGCCATTTGAATAGTAATATTCATTTTATCTGCAAGACTTGCATTTTGTAACAAAATATTGTATTGTCGGGCAACCAACCAATGGAGACGGTCGACATCATTATCACGTGAACATACATCTTCAGATAAGGCGATATCTTTTATGTGCAACGCACGCATGACATCTTCGAACATTCCTTTAACGATAATGTGCATTCGTTTGATTGTCTTATAAAGTGGCATCTCTGTTGGATTGTGAAGATCCTTTAGTATGACCAAAGTATCGGTCTCTTCGATGACCTCAGGGCCTATTGCAAGTTGTGTAAAGGACCGAATCACATTTCGCACTGCTGTTGACATCCGAGAAGAGGATGTTATCTTAATTGATGAGTATCCTGAGATATAAGCACCAATTAAAAGTTGAAGCAGATAGGGTGGTTTCGAGATACGGCTGACATCAAATTCTTTTGTTTTCTGCTGTAGTTCTTGGGTTATTTTTGGAGTTAAAAGGAGAGTCCCATCTGATTGGATGTGAATTCCTAACGGATCATTTTTTTTTATATTACGGGATATTATCCAATCTTTTGGCAATGTTATGATATAAGAAGAGCCTCCGGTAATTTGTACTCGTCGAATTTCCATTGAGTTCACCAAGTGAATAGTAAAAAGAAAAGGGTATTAAAGATTTCTATAGAACTCTATTGTAAAAATATGACTATATATAACACTATAGAATATGTAGATAAAGTATATATCTCTTTTATTCTTGCTATAACTTTGGTGATACAAATAAATCAACAAAAAGAAAAACAAAAAATAGGAATGCTACTAATCAGCCTTCTAGTTATATTTATTCTGGGGGCAACTTTGTTTAGTGGATGTGTACAACAACAAGGACAACAAGGACAATCTATTGTTCTAATTGGACGAGACAGCACATCGGGAACACGAGAATTCTTTTGGACTTTTGTCATGGGAAAAGCAAATTTCAGCGCATCATTACTCGAAAAAAATTCAAATGGTGCAGTACAGCAGACCATTGCTCAAACACCAAGCGCGATAGGATACGTCGGTCTTGGTTATGTTGATTCTACCGTAAAAGCCCTAACAATCAATAATATCACTGCAAATGTCCAAAATGTTCTTGCTGGGGCCTATCCGATCTCACGAGATCTCTATATGTTCACGAAAGGAAATTCAACGGGTGCAGCAAAAGAATTCATCCTCTTCATGCAAAGTATAGAAGGGCAGGCAATTGTAACGCAAGAAGGGTTCGTTCCGTTACAAAATACAGTTCACTACAATGTATCAGGGAAAACCCTATCCGGAACGTTAACCGTAAGCGGATCAACAACAGTCCTACCTATTACTGATAAGGTCGCCACAGCTTTTAAGGCGCTTAATCCAGGGTTAATGATAACGGTTACTGGTGGGGGTTCTGGTGCAGGGATTTCAGCAGTCAGCCAAGGAACCGTCGATATTGGGATGTCATCTCGTGATCTGCAATCTTCAGAAAGTAACCTAGGACTTGTGAAGCATGTTATAGCAAAGGACGGTATCGTAATCATTGTCAACCCATCAAACAACTACGTCAACAACCTTTCACTGGCTCAACTAAAAGCAATCTATAAAGGTGAGATCACCAACTGGAAAGATTTAAGCAAATAAAAATTATATATCTAAACAGATAATAATAGTACAATATAATGCAGTTTCATCTCTTTATTTCGTAGAGAATAAAGATGAAATCATGAGGAGAATGGAGTGGTGACCAAGTAAATGGTAATGAAAATACGTTTGCCACAGAAAAGTATCCTTACAAAGAAATTTATTAAAGAAAAAGGAATGAAAATCATCCTTTTTCTTAGTGCAATCTCTGCAATTATCATCATATTCTCTATTATAATCTTTTTATTTCGTGATGCATACCCTATCTTTCAAAGGATAGGACTTGGACCGTTTCTCACTGGAATGAGATGGAATCCCGTGGGACAACCACCATTATATGGTGCATTCCCTTTAATTATAGCAACATTACTGGTAACCCTTGGTGCTATGGTAATCGCAATTCCACTTAGCATCGGCAGCGCTATTTTTATCTCTGAAATCGCAACCCCTCGAGTGAAAATAATCATAAAACCTGCTGTTG
The DNA here is from genome assembly GCA_902384685.1 of uncultured archaeon. Classification (GTDB taxonomy): domain Archaea; phylum Thermoplasmatota; class E2; order DHVEG-1; family DHVEG-1; genus SM1-50. Next base: position 5,390 of record CABMCU010000038.1, read on the forward strand.
AATTACTTGCAGGGATCCCCTCCGTTGTGTTTGGTTTTTTCGGATTAATTGTTCTAACAACCTGGATACGCATTTCTTTCAATGTTCCAACAGGAGAAACATGGCTTGCAGGATCTATTCTCCTAGGAATCATGGCAATCCCGACAATCACAAGCGTAGCCGAAGATGCAATTAGCTCAGTTCCCCGCGAGTACAAAGAAGGATCTCTTGCAGTTGGTGCATCGCGGTGGCAGACAATCAGTAAGATCATTGTACCTTCCGCGATGTCAGGGATAACAGCAGCCATCATCCTAGGGATCGGTCGTGCCATCGGTGAAACCATGGCTGTTATGATGGTATGTGGTAATCCGGCATACGGTCTTATTCCCCAACCCATAACAAATGTCTTTGCACCAATAAAAACACTCACTGCCACATTGGGAATTGAAATGGGGGAAGTCGCAACCGGTTCGAATCATTACTATGCATTGTTTGGTCTGGCACTCATCCTGCTTATTATTACTCTTATCGTGAACATCCTGGCAACCGTAATTTTAGGGCGATTAAAAGAAAAACAACGAAAATCCAAGAAGAAAAAACCTGTTATCTCCTATGAATTTGGAAGAAAAATTAAACAAACATTCTACCTTCTGATTGGTACTATCGTTATAGCAATCCTTTTTATTACAGTTGGTCTGCTACCAACCATAGGTATCATAACTCTTATCGTGGTAATATATTATCTTCTAAGAAAAATCTCCGTAAAAGTACAACAACGACTCGCGTTTAGCGCTATTACTGCTACAATCATCATTGTGATTATTTTCCTTGGTATTATCCTTGCATATATAGTAACAAACGGTGTGGGTGCACTCAGTTGGGACTTTATCACCACCGGACCAACGAACCTAGGACGATCTGGAGGAATATTCCCTGCAATTATAGGAACATTATATCTCGTTGCGGGAGCAATAGCTATTGCCCTGCCATTGGGCGTAGGCGCCGCCGTATATCTCCACGAATACACAAAAGAAGGAATCATAACAAAAATAATTCGTACAGGCGCGGATCTGCTCAACGGAACCCCATCGATTGTGTTTGGATTGTTCGGTTTTGCATTTTTTGTACTCTACCTGAAACTCGGTTTTTCACTCCTCGCAGGACAAATCACCTTAGCGTTCATGATCCTACCAACGATTATTCGAACAACAGAGGAAGCATTAAAGTGTGTGCCACAATCATTACGGGAGGGAAGTTATGCTCTTGGGGCTTCAAAATGGCAGACGATACAAAAAGTCGTATTACCACCAGCTGCACCAGGAATTCTGACAGGAGCCATTCTTGGAATTGGGCGAGCGGCTGGTGAGACTGCACCGATATTGTTTACCGCGGTGGTGTTTTCCGATTTTATCTCAAGTTCTGTATTACAACCAGTCAATGCACTACCCTATCACCTATTTACCCTTGCAACATCAATACCAGGGTCACAACAAAACCAAGCAGGTACCGCCCTCGTGTTATTACTCCTAGTGATTGGGATTTATTTTATTGCGATTCTCCTTCGAAATCAATTTAGAAAAAAAATGAAATGGTGAATATAACATGATTAGTACAGACAATATTATCAGAACAGAAAATCTCAATCTCTGGTATGGTGAAAAACAAGCGTTATATGATATTACTATGGGTATTCTTCCAAATAAAATCACGGCACTTATTGGTCCGTCAGGCTGCGGAAAATCAACGTTAATCCGATGCTTTAATCGCATGAACGATGTGATCGACAAATGCAAAATAACCGGGAAGATATTCTTCTATGGAAACGACATCTACGAGCCAGGCGCAGATGCTGGTGAGATACGGAAAAAAATAGGGATGGTGTTCCAAAAACCAAATCCGTTCCCAAAAACCATTTATGAGAATGTCGCGTATGGCTCAAAAATTCAAGGAATAACTAACAAAAACGAACTTGATAATATCGTTGAAAAAAGCCTTAAAAACGCTGCTCTCTGGGAGGAGGTCAAAGATCGACTCCATGAATCAGCGATGGGACTCTCCGGCGGTCAGCAGCAACGATTATGTATCGCCCGATCCCTTTCGATCGAACCAGAGGTTATTTTAATGGACGAACCCTGCTCCGCCCTTGATCCGATTGCTACCGCAAAAATTGAGGATTTGATGTCAGGGTTGAAAAAGAAATATACTGTCATTATCGTTACACATAATATGCAGCAGGCCGCACGGGTAAGTGATTATACTGCTTATATGTATCTTGGAAAATTAATTGAATTCGGTGACACTGACCAAATCTTCGAAAATCCAAAAGAAGTACTAACAGAAAATTATATCACAGGTCGGTTCGGATGAGGTGAAAGAATGGTAGAAAAATTCCATATCGAGTTAGAAAAATTAAAACAAAATGTGTTACAGATGGGGAAGCTGTCAACATCAATGCTGTCAACGTCGGTTGACGCTTTGAAAAATCTCGATGTCAAAAAAGCAGAATGGGTGAATTCAAAGAAAAAAGAGTTAGCGAAAATAAATATTGATTTAGAAGAAGAAGCATTGCAATTAATCGCGCTGTATCAACCAATGGCGCGTGACATGCGAACGATAGCTTGTTGCCTAAAAATGATTGTTGATTTAAATCGAATTGGGCGATATGGCAAAGACATAGCAAATGTGACCAAAGAAATCTCTCCAGGACCGCATATTAAAAAAATCATCAGTATTCCTCATATGAATGAACTAGTTCAAAGTATGATTAATGATGCATTTACTGCCTTTAAAACCGGGGATATTTCTTTAATTAAAGATTTTACCGAAAGGGATAACGATGTTGATTCACTCCGCTACTCAATTTTCCGAGAATGCATGTCGTATATGATGGAAAATCCAGTTAATATCACGATTTGTACTCATTACATCATGGTCGCTCGATATCTAGAACGATGCGGGGATCATGCCTGCGATATGGCAGCTGAAATTCATTATATGATCACCGGACAACGGATTGAAATTAAGTAAAGTTAAAGAAAGATAAAAAGTAATGAAAATGAATAAAGAGAATTGTATAGTTTACGATAGGTAATAATCTATTTCTATGGATTCTCTGTTACCACCTTAGAGATAGATGAATTCAAAGATTCTATTTATCGAACCACCACGAAACTTCTGGTTCGTCATGGGGGAATATCTTCCACCACCATCTGCATTGTTAATCCTTGCTGCCTATGTGGAACGAGAACTCCCAGGGATTGACATCGATATCGTTGACTGTCAAGCAGATCAACTTGATTGGAAAGGGCTTGAACGATACATCGAGTCAGTAAATCCATCGATAGTAATTACCTCGGGATTCACAACAAATGCATACACCTGTGCAAGAACCTGTGAGATAGCTAAAACCGTCAACAAGGATATCGTAACGATTGTTGGTGGCATTCATTTTTCGTTTACCCCTGAAGAATCATTACAAAGCTTTCCAGAAATCGATTATATTGTAAGAGGCGAAGGGGAACTTACGGTTGTTGATCTATTTAAGACTTTGGAAAATAAAGGGAAAATATCTGAAGTAAAAGGGATTTCTTATCGAAAAAATAGTAAAATTGTTCATAACCCTGGACGTCCGTTAATTCAAAATCTTGATATACTTCCCTATCCTGCGTATCATCTCGTAGAAGAGAAACTTAGGCGATATCATTTTACCATGATGGCAGGTAGAAATACCAGATATATGATTTTGGAAGGTGCACGCGGATGCGATCACCAATGTACTTTTTGTACCCAATGGAATCATTGGGGGAGTCGATGGAGAACCAAGTCCGCGAAACGGATCGCTGATGAAATTGAATTTCTCCATGAAACCTACGGTGGTGTTTTCTTCTGGTTTGCAGATGATCATATGAAGCTAAGCTCTCGAGGGAATCAATTGTATGAGGAGCTTCGACAGAAACAATGCAAAGATGATGTCATGCTCTTTTTTCAGGCACGAATCGATGATATTGCACGACATCCTGATTTAATTACAAAACTCCGGAAAGTGGGTACTTATTGGATTTTATGTGGTGTCGAAACGGACTCACAGGAGTTATTAAATGAATATAAGAAAGGAGTCAAAACACAAGACGCATACCAAGCGATGAAAATAATGTCTCAAAATGATATTTTTTCTCAGGCGACGTTTGTGATTGGTGCACGAAGAGATACTCATGAATCAATTGAACGCCTCCGAGAATATAGCCATGAACTTACTCCGGATTTAGCGATTTATACCGCACTTACACCTTTTCCAGGTACTATTTATTATGAGACAGCGAAAAAAAATGGGTGGATTGAGGATACGAATTATGCGAATTATGATATGGCTCATGCAATTATGTCGACAGAATCTCTAACTAAAAAGGAAGTCCAGGAGGAGTTATGGAATTGTTATCGTTCATTCTATGGATCTATCACAAAAAACATTACAAGAGTTCTGTCGAAAAATAATAGGAAACGTATAGTGTATCGTCATATGGCTGGGCAGTACGTTCTCGAGAAATTCAGGAGATTAATTTGAATCAAATAAGAAATGTTTCTGTATATCTTATATTTTCTTTTGTCGCAGCTGTGTTTATTGGTATTCTCGTGATCACATCGCCCTCTGATTCACCTACCATCACGATATCGGAGAAGGAAATCATCACAGCCATGTTCATCATGAGTTCTGTCGTTGGGATTTCTTTTACAGTTAGTCCAAATTGGATACGACGATATCATTCTCAGAAAAAGAATGGAGAAAAAAACACAATCAAAGAGGGAAAACGATCGTTTCAGGGGCATCACCCAGACTGTCATACATTTCAGAATCATAGAATTCAATGGAAGCATAAAACCTGGTGTGCAGGCTGCCTTGGACTTCTTATTGGTTTGAATGTCTCAATAATGTTAATGATTCTATATCTCATTTTTGATGTTAGACAACCAAAAATGATTTCTTATCTGTTGTTTATCGTTGGGTTGTTCATTCTTACTTTTGTGTACTTCGAAATCGTTTATAGGAATGGACATCCACTATTGCATATTTTTTCTAATAGTTTACTACCCCTAAGCTTCTTTATAATCATTATTGCTATCATTGGACTTACAGGAAAATTTGCGTACGGGTTTTTTACAATGCTGGTGTGTTTCCTTTGGCTTGATACTAGAGTACAACTCTCGAAATGGCGTCATAGTCTGCTATGTTTGAATTGTTCAGAATCCTGTAAAATGTATGACACTAGTATTTAATGCCGAGAGATAAGTCTGAGACCAAATATGATAATGAAAATCGCAATCACGATAGCAAAAATCCAGTTCCATTGAACAGAAGTAACCCATGAAAGCTGCGTCGGATAGGTTTTCGCCATGTCTTTTAGGACGTATTCAAAGACAATCGCAAGACCAATAAGGATGATAATAACTCCCCAGAACACCATCCATCCACGACCGCCTTTCCCACCAGCACATTCCTCTTCACATCGTTTATCCCGATCTCGAGTATAATCAGGTTTCGTACCAGTCAGTGAAGCCCCACAGTTTTTACAGAAGGTTGCATCATCTTCATTTTTTGTTCCACATTTTACACAATATGCCATTCCTCGGCCTCCAACCTATTATATGATATTCTTTTATTCTATTTAAATCCTTTTTTATGGTGTTCTTTCGTGATCTCTTGGCATATTTAAGAAGAGAATCACGTAACCGATAAGAAGAGCAAAAATAAAAATTGTCGGCAGACTATTTTCAAGTGAAACAGCAGCGGTTCTAATATCTGATATAGCAAAACGAACACTTACGTCATACAGAATCTTGGTAATGATCCAGAGGAGAAGAATAAGGGAAATTGCATAAAATAGGGGAGAAAACACTCTGAATTTATAGGATTTTCTTGCGAAATATTTTGTGTAATTCGAAAGCAAGGTCACCGCAAAGAGCGGTAAGATGTACACAAGGAGAGTCGCAGCAATCTTGTCCGTATCGAGAGTCCGCACCGAAGGGATTTCTAACACTATGATAGCGAGACGGAGTACAATTAAGAAAATAAAACTTTCAAGCAATGGCCCAAAAATACCAAAGTTACGATTATACCAATTCTCCATATATTTACTCGCATGATCGACTCTTTGTTCAATGCGTTTACCCATATCCTGCGTTTCTGTTTGAATACGCTGTGCAGCGTGCGTTACGGATTCTCCAAGGTTCTTTCCCATCTGGTTCATGTCCTGAGCAAAACTCTTAGCAGGTTGTTCGAGAGGTGAAGTATCAGATTTCAGAGAAGCACCGCACTTCGTACAAAATAGTGTATCATTATCGTTTAATGTTCCACATTTGGGGCAACTAAACATATGTCTCTCTCCTACAGTATAATGTTATAACTCGTAGTTCCTTAAAAACATAATCCTGATTTTTTATTCATATTTTGTGCATCTAATTCTTCGTTTATTTAAAGGGTTGTTCTTGATTTATTGGTTCACTATCAGGTTTGCCGTATATATTTTTGTAGTATAGCAGGAATAGCTATCCCGAAGCCTTTGCCTAATTCTATATATCGTATACCAGCACTATTTACCCAGCTATTCTTAGAGTTAATACTAGGTTGAATCATACCTTTATCTGGGTTTGGGATAGCATTGTGTCTAGTGTTCTTTCCAGTTTCAACATTCGGGGGTAAGGTTGATCTTGATGTAATCTTTAAAAACCATTGATAACCTAGTGTACCTAGTATACCTACACCTGTGCCTATTAAAAGGCCAACACCGCCGTATTTTATCGGGGCAGTCTTTTGTTTTGCGTTCAGTCTCAGCTCTTCTTGTTTTAGTTTGTTTTTTTCTTCTATTATTTCCTTATTTATTTTATTTGAAAGATCGAGTTTATCTTTGAGTTTTTGTAGAACCTCATTATCTTCTCGCTGTATCGTTGTTATCTTGTTTTTTTGTTCGTCCAGATCACATCGATGCTGTCGTTTTATGGTGTCAATCTCTTGATCATGCTTGGTTTTTTGTTGGTTTAACTTTAGTTGATGCTGTTGGTTGATGGTTTGTATTTCTTGGACATACTTGGTTTTTTGTTCTTCCTGCTCGCGCTTATGTTGTTCTTTTTGTGTTTCGTTTACTTGCTCCTGTTCGGTAACTTTTTTTGTGAGTTCTTGGTTTATAGTGGTCAATTCGGTATTGTTTTGTATTAATTGTTCGTTTTCTCGTTGAAGGTTTCCAAATTTCCTTACAACCTTTAGGTAAAGGTCAAACTGATCGCTGTTATCTTTCCATGCTCGTTGGAGTTCCGCCACTAGCAATCCGATTCTCTGATCAGGGGAGGACGTATCATCGTTATCTGATGCCGCATTATACGGGTTACTTTCGTAAAGGTTAGGAGAAGTCAAATTGGTACTATACATCTGATCTGAAGGCCCTAAGAGGTTATGCTCTCTCAAATATTTCTTGGCAGTATTTCGTGCTATTTTCAATTGCCTCGCATTTGTTTCTATGAGTATTCCGTCGATGTGGTTGTCGATGAGTTTTTTTATTTTTTTCTCGCATAGTTTTTTCATGCTCCTCCCTCTTGTATTCAATCTTGTTTCCGGTTAATAAACGTATCTAAACCCTGAAATGCTTTGTGCAATGGCATGAATGCGGGTTGCATGGTAGGGGGTTTGGAAGGGTTTTCCTGCTGTGTATCCTGCTGGAGCTTGTGAGGGAAGATTTGATGGTCAAATGTCACCTTATATCTGATAGTCAAATCAGCCTCCGAGAGCTGCTGGAGTGATACGGTGAGGCTAGTGGTCTGGAGAGGCTGAAAAAAAATGGGAAGGGTTCTGATTGACACCCGCGTCTTAAAAAAATATAGCGGGCGGCATCCGGTTCTTGATAAGAGGGAGTTCTCTGAGTGGTTACGAGGCGTGGTTGGTTTTTTTCGTTTTGAAGCGACCCAATA
>CABMCU010000039.1 GCA_902384685.1 uncultured archaeon
ATTTCGTGGGTCGATATGTTTTAAGCAGAATGGTTTGCGTTCCTTCATGTTACACTATCATAAAATGTACCTTATCGGATACCCCCATCTTTAGATGGATTTATTTTGGGAGGATGTCATTTTTTGATTTTTGAGAAAGGTATTTAAAGTTCAAAACCTTAATAGTGTTAACAATTGATAACTTAGAGGGAATAATATGAAATTCGTACTATGCAATGATGGAGTGTGTGTACCTCCGAAATGTCCTGTCGTGGATATCAGGAGTGATAAGGTGATTATTGGTGAAAAAGAGAATGTCTGCACATTAACACGGGCACAATTCGATATTCTCAGACAGAAAATAATAAACGGTGAGATTTAAGAAAAATAATTATTTTCTTCCTTTTTTTCCTTTATTTAATTATAGATGATGATATCCTGCTTCGTTTTCCTGGTACATTTGAATGCTTTCTTGTACAAGCTGTTGAAGGAAAACGAGTCGCTGTGCATCTGTGTTACACCCAAATGCCGTTAATGTTCCATATATTGTTGTATACTTCGGTTTGACTTTTCCATTGTCGTAACCTAATGTCACGATAGTAAACATCGGAATACTACCAAACTGAGTTTGATCATAAATGGACTGAGCATCTCTCAACTCGTCGATCGTGCTATCAACATTCACATAAATGTAGGCGACTGTGAAGTTATTAAAGGTGACAAGGGCGTGAAACATATCCTGTTTTCCAAAGTTAATTGAAAACAGGTCTTTTATTACAGGGTACATCGTATCGCACCCTGCACACGAATTACCACTATAATGTAAAAACACCGGTCCGTGTGATAAATTTTCTAAGACAAACCCGGGATGAGGCTGATTATTTGTAGTATCAAAGGTGAACGTTACAGCGGTTTTCGGCTCAAGCTTTAGACAGCTTAAACACAGCACTAGCACAATACCAGACCGTACCTCATTATACACCGGGGTAAATGCAAACATCCCTCCAAGCAAGCTTGAGACCAACACGAGCATACAAACCTGCAGAACAACAAATTTCTTCATCACTATCTCCTTTCGTAGGTGATAAGTCCATTTGGACACGCAGTCACGCATTTCCCGCATAAAATACACTCTGGATCTCGATGCATGTTTGGTACATCAATAGCCATAGGACACACATACGAGCATACATTACAGTGTGTGCAATTATTCGTATTGACAGAAATATGAAGAAAACTAATCTTATTAAAGGGTCCCAGAAGCGCACCAACCGGACAGAAATACCGGCACCAACCACGTTCAATAACAAAAATAAGCACAAAAAATAAGACGAAAATAACTAAAGCGACGGGGAAAAAATAATTGGGAATAAACATCCCTGGGTTGAGGATCAGAATCGGAATTGTTCCTGTAAGAAACCCTACGGGGCAGAGGTCGGTAAAGATAAAACCAATAAGATAAGAGGTGACAAACACGAAGCCGATGAGGAGAAAATATTTTGTGTAACGAAAGTACTTCTCACCTTTATAGGTACCAAGTTTTCGTACAATAGGATATTTTTTAAATCTTCTTGCAACATGCGACGTTCCCCGTTGAAGCAATCCAATAGGACAAGCCCAGCCGCACACCGCTCGTCCTGTCAAAACACCAAGGAATCCAATGATCAGGAGAGGAAATAGAAATAATCTCCAGGTAAAGCTCCCTTTATCTACGCTTTGTTCCAGTGATCGTAACGGACATGCAGAGGTCGCTGCTGGGCAAGCCTGGCAATAAAAAAAAGGATAACAAAAACCGGTTTTTAAACCAGGATATTTAGAATACCCAAGATTCGCAGAAAAGAAGAGAATAATCTGAGAAATCAATCGTTTTATTTGTAATTTCATTTCTCTCGCTTTCGTCTTATCATAATGAGACTTACCCCTATGGCGATAATGATCAGAACCACATCAAATCCCGGGGTTTTCTTATCACCATTGCTGCTGTTCCCATTCGAATTTTCGGAAAGATTAACGACTTTCCACCTCGCAGATGGCATCCAGGTGCCATTCATTTTTGCGGCTATTGTACAATTAATATACGTAGCATCAGCGTGAATCAAGGTCACTTTGGCTTGATAATTTCCCCCACTGGCAAGAGACATAGAGACATTTTGTATCTTGGGATAACAAATACCGGTTCGTCCGTTACATTCCTCAACCTTCACACGTACTTCTGAGGGAGTATCACCACCGACAGGAATTGATATTGTTATAGTCGATTGCGCGGCGGGTGAAAGTGGAGAAACACTTATTTCTCCAAAGGTTAACCTGGTGTTTACAGCTGAACAAATCGTTGCCCCAAAAATACTAAATATCACTGCACACAGCATCAATTTTTTTCCGTTCTTCATATTTTTCAGTTCCCCTTCTAATTTTTTATGATTGCTTCATCAATCTTAACTGCAAGATCTGTGTACGGTTCATAACCTACGTGGGAGTAATAAATATTTCCTTTTTTATCAAAGATGTAAAGAGTAGGTACGCCCGTTGAAGCATACGTGTTTTGAATAGTTCCATGCGAATCATCTAAACCAAACATCCAGTCCAACGTCAGGTTAATCTGGTTATTGAAAGCATCTATCATATCTTGAAGCATGGATGCGGTTTCTCCACTTGATACCCAGACGTCTATCGAAAGGATAATGACGTCATTTTTTGAATAATTTTCTGATATTTTTTTCAACTCAAGCATCTGATACATACATGGTTGGCACTTTACCGCCATACAATCAAGCACAATAACCTTTCCGTAAAAATCATTAAGATGTTTCGACTCACCGTCTAAAGTTTTATAAATAAAATCTTCACCAGTATTACTTTTTTCTTTTGTACAGCCAGTTAGAATTGTGAGAAAAAAAAATAGAAAAACAAGGATCAGAATAGGCTTTTTTTTTATTCCTGAAATCATTGTTACCAACTTAGGATTTAGAGAAGAGGTTTCAATTTCTGTATAAGCATCTCTTTTGGCATCGCACCAACAACCCGGTCAACTAATGCCCCATTTTTAAACGCCAGCAATGTCGGAATACTCATGATATTATACTTCATTGAAGTCAGCGGGTTTTCATCAACATTCAACTTTCCAAACACGATTTTTCCTTTCATTTCTTTTGCTAGCTCCTCGATAATCGGTCCGATCATACGACAGGGACCACACCAGGGCGCCCAGCAGTCAATTACAACTATCGGATATTTCTTCATCGTCTCATCCATATCAGCATCCAGAAGATGAATTGGTGTATCTGGCCACATTTTTTCCATGGTTTTGCCTCGATTCATATATTGTTTCTTTAGTTGCTCAAGTTTTTTCTTTTTTAGTACTTCAAGATCATCCATTTTTCCTGGAATAGCAGCATCTCCCTAATTAATATTTTGTTAAAAAAGATAGAAAAAGTATATTATCTATACGAAAATCTGTTATAAAGATCGTGGATTTCTAAAGGATAGTAGATGCTTGGATATCACTGATTTTCATTCCTTTTCAAAAGGAACGATCCTTCGATATTTAAACCTTTGTCGAGAGAAAAAATTACAGGGGAAGAGACGTGAACTTCAAGTTCAAATCTCTTTCTTACTCTAGAGTTTAACCCTTACTTATCCAATCTAACGGAAGCAAGGAGGGAGATTCGGACTCGTATTTACTAGAAAAATTATGTTTTTATATCTTTTAAATTAATAATGTAATGTTGGGGGGGAGGGAACGTATCCCCGGGGTTACAGTTCCCCACATTAAACAGTTTAAAATCGTGTTGGTTTAACCTCATGTTTTTGTGCGAATCAATAATAAAAAAAGAGAAAAAGAGAAAATAATTATTGGATGTTGATGGTTACAACGAAGGTTTGAGCGATATCTGTTGTATTAAATGATCGTGCGCACTCTAATTTAAGGGTTGTATTCCCAGTGTTTAAGGCAGTGAATATCCAGGTATCTTTACCGAAGTCACCAAGCATTCCTGTGCTGCCCCAGTTGAGCTTTTCAGATTCTTTTTTGAGGAGTTGTTCATCAAGAGTAACTATCGTCCAGGTGTACCCGCCATCGCCGTAATCTTGCAACGTGAGATTCACTTGATCTCCTTTCTTTATTGATATCGTTGAATTATTATCTTCAACATTACAATAGATAGCCGATGGTGTCTGTTTTTCGATAGGTTTTTTTGACATGAGACTAACACCTATTACGGTCCCTGCCGTTATCGTGGCGATAGCTACTAGCCCAATTATTATCAAACTTTTTTTTGTTTTCATAATTCATCAAAGAAGGTTATGGGCGTTGATACTATATGAACTATCAGAAAATGTTTGGAAAATACCATATGAAAAGACACATATATAAGGAGAGAAGAGGACATCTGAATATTTTTAAAAAATTTCAGCCTATATGAATGTTCAAAAAGAGACATCTTCTTTTTTAGCAAACCTAAAAAAAAAACGTGCGAATCAAGCGACTTACCAGAATTTAATTCTCCAGGATCTGATTGCGATAATTATGCGGGGGGGCGGGAACGTATCTCGGGGGTTACAGTTCCCTCAAAAAAGATGGGAATGCGCAGAGGGAGGGATTTGAACGCGATTTTTCCATTTCTTTTTAAATTTATTTATCACCTGAACTAAAAAATACACCTATAAAATGCGCTACAATACCTATACCCCACCCAAATAACGTTCCAGACATTATAGCAATTAATCCACATAAATCAGTTCTTGTCCACCAATATGCAAACAAACCAATATTCACCACTAAATAACAAGCAAAATGGATATAAAACCAAGTTTTAGCCTTAGCACGTTTTGTTGCTTTTTTCATTAATTCCTCATCTTTATCCATACATCACCACAGATGTAAAATAGTATAGTGTCTAATTAATACTTTCTAAAAAACAAAAAATACATCCTAATAAGTATAAATTGTTTCGCTATAAATTTTGAAAAGTGTAAAAAATGTATGCAGGGGAAGGGATTTGAACCCTCTGGACTAAAACAAAATAAAAAAAATAATATGTGTTTAAA
>CABMCU010000040.1 GCA_902384685.1 uncultured archaeon
CCTGATGTACTCGTCAGCCTCTCATCAGTAAGTGTAACCATTCAAGACCCTGAGGGCCAACCGTTCAATTGGATGATCACGACCGTACCGAATATTGGGAGTAACTCAGGGACAGGATCGTCTAATGAAACAAAAAGTTGTACCGATTCAGGACTCACATACAAGACCCACTACACGTGGACTGTAAAAGCATATAATGGAAACAAATGGACTAACAAAACCTACACGTTTACCACACAAGTCTCGTCTGAGTCAACACCATTCAGTGACAAAACTGATTATAAAACGGAATTCAATTCACAAAGTAATGACAACTCCACAGTGACATTGAACGGATGGAAAGAGACCTATATCAATGGATGGGATGGAACAAAAACAGCATATTTTAACGAAAGTTCCACTGGATCAAACAAAGTAGTAGTAACAATGAAAACATCCAGCGGTTCTGAAATAAGTAATGCAAAAGGAATTTACTTCGAGTTTAAAGTTCCCTACAATTATACCAACAGTGGGGCAGGAAGTGTGTATCTTACTATCGCGAATTCTGTAAGTAACATATTTCTTGGATTTTATCCATCCTCTGGTGATACTTATGTACAATATACTGATGGATCATCTACATACTTGAATATTGAAATACCGCAAAAATACTTAAACAGAAACTATCATCGAATGTTTGTTCACTTCAACAATGCTACGGGAGTAGCCACTTTTGGAATTGATGACAAAATATATTCTGTACAGAAACCACCAAGAAATTTTGTGTCTTCTTCTGTTTATATTACTTTGTTAACTACTGGTCATCCTGGAATTATGGCTGATAATATAAAAATTTTTAATGATCAAGTTTTTCCGATAGATGACTATATGTTAGAATATTATCCTGATTTCAAGATAGCATACCCAGAAAACAATTATGACTTTACATACTCACCTGTTATACATGCAGACCAGATGACATACAACATGACAAAACCAATTTTTCAGTTCTTTAACAGCTATGATATTTCTGTTAGTCAAACTTACTTTTACAATCATTCGGCAAAACAAGCATATGATTCTGAATGTTTAGCAGATGATGCAAATTTAAGAAACTACGCTATATCCAATCAAAACATAAACGGAATATACACACATTCTCTAAAAATGAACACGAACTTGAAAACATCTCAAGTTGCAGCAATTCTCGCAGGATGGAAGAACTTAATGGGTTCGTATCCGTTGTTATGGGTTGATCATAACGGTATGCAACAGAATATGGATAGAAATGGTTCTAATCCATCATCACCCTATTATATTGGAGGATTAAGGAATGATTCAAGTTTAAAATATGCTTGGGTATATTATGATGATGCTTCTTGTCGTCTTCCAATACCAGTCGGATACAACATTGCAGAACGAAACTCATTGAACGCGTTTCAACTTGGAGGAAATGGCTTGGTATATAGCAATAGTGGTTCGAACAACTTGTTTTCATCAGGAATGAGGATCCTCTATCCAGAGAGTTCAACAGTAAAATATAATTACTATGTATGGGAACTGGCAAATGAAAAGGGATTAGCACTAGAGCATACATACCAACAGTATTACTTATACAAAAATATTGATGGAACGAAATATTCTAAAATGAGTTATCCGGGTTATTCTGCATGGAAATCTGCATGGAATCTACATTACCGAGATACAGCAAGTCCTTGGACGATTATGCCTGAATATATTACATTGATGAATAAGGTACTAAATAACTTCACTGTAAACAGTGGACTTGGTCACTTACTAATAGATAGAGGGGTGGTATACAATGGTTCTTCAGTGTTCAAATCTGACAATACCATTTATGTAAATACACCATCGGAAATGAAAAATGTAACTATTTATTCTAGAACAAATCAAACTGGCAAGGCTCTTGAAAGAGATGGCAACTACTATCCATTCACGAAGGGGTTCTACTCTTGGGGTGCAACAATACCATCTAATACAGGAAACAAATCGTATCAACTGGTAAACTGGAATAAATATATTGAAGACAATGGACAGATAGGAAGAATGGAGTTCCAGTCTAATAAAAACATAACAATTTATTTTAAGAAGTCTGGAAGTCTAACATTTGAGTTGAGTGAACAGACAGATCCCAGTAATGTATTAAACAAATCTAGTGGAACGAATATTTCTTTTAGTATCACTGGAAGAAATATTACTTTTGTAGGAATGAGAGGTTGTGAATATATTGTCAACTACCATATTCCTTAGAAATATTCTCGAGTTCAGTACAAGTTAACGATAACTGTCTTATTCAGACTGATCTCAATAGGGACTACAAATGTGAGCATTAGTGCCTATTATGAAAATGGAACTCTTGTTGATAATTATTGTAGAACGGGGAATGTAATAGAAATTATTATTAGGAAGCTCTAAACATGGAATTTTTTATTCATCAACATTTAGTTACATTAGCTAGTAATCGAACTATAAATATTTTTAATTGTAGTAAAATTATTTTCGATCTCTAAGTTTTCTAGTTCTTTTTTATATTTTTCATAATTTTCAAGTATTGTTTCTACTTTTAATGTAAGATCATTAAGATCTCTATTCCGAAATACATTTGGTCCTTTTGGTCTAGGAATAACATCACTTACAACAGAAGGTATTTTATAGAATATGGATTCACGAATCGATATTGAATCACCATCTGTGTTTGTTGGTCTAATAAACAAATCACTTTCCATAAGTATAGGATAAAATTGATAAGGTTCAGTTACAAAAATAAAATTATTATCTATGTCATTTTGTGTAATTTTAGTTTTCATTTTAGCGAAATATTTTTTATCTCCAATTGTTGGTAAACAAAAAATAAAACCAATTTGAGAATATTTTTTTTTTAGATTTTTACATAAATCTATGCACATATCAATGCCGTAAAGATCTTGATTATTATAGAATACAATTTTATATGCATTTGCAGAAATGATAGGATGGTGATTTTTAATAAAATTCCATATTTCAATTGGAATATCTTCGAGATCCTTTTTGAGTATAGGTGGCGGTAAAAATCCGGGAAGTACTGTGATTTTATCACTATTTATACCAATTTTTGTAAGTTTTTCCATAATTTTTTGGTTCACAACGAAAAA
>CABMCU010000041.1 GCA_902384685.1 uncultured archaeon
ACAGCATCTACGGAGATCATACAGGACAAACAAAGATCGGTGATTTCACCAAGTGAACAAAAAAAGTTAGACTCCAATTCATCCACTGGTTAAAACCAGTGGTATTCTTGGAGATTTTTTATAAAAAAGGATCATTCAATAAATACATGTTCGTGCTCACTTTTCGATTTAATATTTACTCGTCTGCAGATATAGTAATGCATTACAAACTGGTGCTATCTAAATGGATAAAGGCTTATAATTATCTAATATGTTTCATATGCTATGAAAATCGCACATATCTCTGATATTCATTGTACACATGGAACAGATTTCAATGAAAAGATGTTTGAAAAAGCAGTTAAAATCGTTAATTCACTAAACGCTGATTTTATATTTATTTCCGGTGATATTACAACAGATGGATTGCTATCCGAATATGAGTTAGCTCAGAAAAAAATCAAAGAAATTTCTGGTAAAATTTTTGTTGTTCCTGGAAATCATGATGAACGCAATCTAGGCTTCAAGCTGTTTCCTGAATTTTTTGGTGAAACCGATTTCATACATTCTCTAAAAGATGTGACCTTAATTGGTCTTGCTTCCAGTGAACCTGATAAGGATGATGGACGGCTTGGAAGGGGGCGTTATCGAAAAATCGTCGAATGTATCGTACCCAATAAATTGACGATTGTCGGTTTTCATCACCATCTTATCCCGGTTCCCGGATCTGGGAAAGAAACAAATATTATCGAAGATGCAGGGGAAACATTAGATCTTATTCTACGGAAGGAAGTACCACTAGTTTTAATGGGTCATCGACACGTTCCTTGGGCAGTGAAAATCCATAAAACCTTATTGGTGAATGCAGGGACGTTCTCATGTAATAGAACTAGAGCTCATTTCGGATATACTTTTAACGTAGTTGATATTGAAGATAAGAGTATCAATGTGAGCATCGTTGATATTAAAAAGGAACAGACGAGAAAAATGGTTGAGTTTAATCTTACGGATGGATGTTGCATAAATAAGTATTATGATGCTTATGCAGGTACATAATAATTTTTAGGAAACATAGATTAAAACGGAAGGAAAGTACGAGAGGGAAGAGATCGAAATGGTGTGTTTACGTACTTTCCTTTCGAGGAGAACGTATAATATAAGATATTATTGTTTTTGTTTTTATGATTATCACAAATAAAGTATATAGACTATAGTCATCACAATAGAATCATATGGTATTGAATCAGGATATCGTCTATGTTTTTTATAGAAGAAAATTTTAAGAATGAAGCCAAGCATTATTCGATAGAACAATGAAATCTAACAGGAGAATATTATATGAAATTGAAACAAGAACGATTTGAATACGGCTGTATGAGTGACTATGAATGGTATTTTATGTTAAAATCACCAAAGGGAAAACTTATTTTTCATAGTGATCCATATACCACAGAAGAGGAATGTCGTAGAGTAATTAACGCAGTGAAGCAATATGCGATTAATGCAGAGGTTGTTCAGGTTGATAAACTTGAACAATATTAAAAAATAATCTTTTTTTTCGTGTTTTCCATTGAAAAAAGTCCATAGATTCAAGCAAGAGAGAGAAAACATTTCTAAGAAAACAACATATCAAATATAAAAAAAGGTCTATTTCCAATTAATATAAAAAAGGGGTATGTGGGCAGTGAATCATTCCAATAACTCCCCACCGCCAACCCCTTGATTCCATTCTTCTATGGGCCCTTTTTCGTATGTGGATGTGGGATGCAGTTATTTATCCTCACAATGAATGAATAATTTTTGTTAATTATATATCTTCTCCATATATAATATAGAGGTCTCTATAAAGAAAATAGTTCTATATACATTAAGGCAATGAATACAACAATTTTTATCTCTCAGGTTCTTCGCCGATAAGATAGTTGATGACTGTTTCAGAAATGTCCTGAGAATATTCACCGATTCTCTGAATACTTTCAACAATATAACCAATAGATAGGGCAATAGAACCTTCCTGATCCAGTACTCTGGTATTAATCTTTTCACACATTTCTTCTAGCTTTGTCACCGACTCAATGGTCTTATTCGAATTTTCGATGTCTTTTCTGAAGAACGAGTTGATACTTTGGTTGAAAAGATTTAATGATTGGTTACTTGCAGCCAGCAAGTATTCGATGATTTTTTCGTTAATTTTATTTTTTAAAAGCATTGAGATATTTTCTGCAATGAGTACCACGTGATCACCAATCCGCTCTATAATTCTACTAATGAGAAAACAGGTGGAGGCAGAGCTATTGGTGATATTCATTTTTTCTGCAAGACTCACATTCCGTAGGATGATATTGTACTGTCGTGCGATAAGCCAATGTAATCGGTCAATATCAGTATCTCGTTTGATAACATCATCTGTTAAATTTTTATCCTTTGTTTGGAAGGCACGAATTGTGTCTTCATACATTCCTTTTACGATAATATGCATACGTTTAATGGTCCGATCAAAAGGCATTTCTATGGGATTTATGAGATCTTTTAAGGTAATGGATGTATCTGTTTCTTCAACGACCTCCTGGCCTATCGCTGTTTGAGTAAACAATCGGACGACATTATGGACGTTTTCAGGTATTCTGGTTGTAGAGGTTATCTTCATGATTGTATACCCAGCAATGTATGCTCCGATTAGTCGGCGGAGAAGAAACCTCTCTTGTGGTATCTGCGTGGTGTTAAATTCAATGGTTCTCTGAAGTTGCTCTTCCATCATTTTTGGGGTGATGAGCAGAGTTCCATCTGATTGCATATGGATTCCTAAAGGTGTATTTTTCTTGATTTTTAGTGAATTAATCCATTCTTTTGGTAAGGTCAATATATAGGAGGATCCTCCTGTGAGTTGAACACGTCTTACTTCCATAAACTACCCTATTTAACAGACACATTAAATCAGTTAATAAATTTTTCTATAGTAATCAATTAATCCAATATAACTATATATAACAATATAGTATATATAGATAAAGTATATATTCTAGTTTCTTATTTTTTGGTCGGTGATGTTTATAGTAACACAAAAAGAAAAAAAAGTAGGAATGCTGATAATAACGCTTTTCGCAATCGCGATTCTGACAACAACACTGTTTAGCGGTTGTACAGAAAATAAACCGGCGGGAACAACCGCAACACTTTCTTTGGGAGGATCAACAACTGTCCAACCCATTGCAGACGCCTGCGCACAAGCATTTATGGTTCTGCATTCGAATATAACCGTACAAGTGTATGGCGGTGGGTCAGGTGTTGGCATTAAAGGCGTTGCAGGTGGAACATATGATATTGGTGACGCATCAAGGGAAGCAAAAGCAAGTGATCTCACTGATATTCAGGGTGTAACCCTTAGTGATCTTGTCGCTCATAAAATAGCTCTTGATGGAATTGCTATCATAGTAAGTAAAGAGATCTATAACGCAGGTGTTACCAATATTTCAAAAACCCAGTTAAAAGGAATATATAACAGAACTATTACAAACTGGCAGACACTTGGGGGACCAAACGAAGCGATTTTTGTCGTCGGTCGGGATACATCATCAGGAACATACACCAGTATCAACGACATGCTAGGCCTCAATCAATCAACCCAGATATTGGATGTAGCAAGAAGTGAAAATGCCCAGGTTAAAGCAGCGGTAGCCGGACAAAACAATGGAATCGGATACGTTGGTCTTGGTTTCGTCGATGCAAATACACCAGCAGTTAAATTAAACGGCATATCTCCAAGTATCAGTACAGTAACGGATAATACCTATCCTCTTTCACGATCTCTGTATATGTATACGAAAGGACCAGCCTCTGGAGTAGAACAAATGTTCATAGACTTCGTTCTCAGTACCGATGGGCAAAAAATTGTTGAGCAGGAAGAATTTGTTCCTCTTCCAAAATAAATAGAAAGGAACTGACCTAAATTGGGAATAAAATGCTGCTTTCAAGAAAGATAAAAGAAACAATAATAAAAAATATCTTTTTTCTCTCAGCAGCATTCTCAATTTTAATTATTCTTTTTATTTTTTATTTTCTTTTTCAACAAGCATTCCCTGCGTTTCAACATTCTGGTTTGGATATCTTTGGGACCAATTGGAATCCTCCGGAAGGAAAATATGGCATTGGTGCCGCAATATACGGTACCATTATTGTAACAATAGGTGCAATGATTATCGCAATCCCATTAGGCATTGCGGGCGCTATTTTCTTGTCTGAACTTGCTCCATCATATCTCAGAACAACCCTCAAACCCATTATTGAACTTCTTGCAGGGATACCATCGATTGTCTTTGGATTTATTGGAATTATTCTTCTCGTAGGATATCTTCATCTTACATTCGATATGTTATCAGGGTATTCATACCTTGCCGGAGCCCTTATTCTTGGAATTATGGCAGTGCCTATTATTGTGAGCATGTCTGATGATGCAATGAAAGCAGTCCCGCGTGAAATCAAAGAAGCATCTCTTGCGTTGGGCGCAACAAAATGGCAGACTATTAAAAAAGTGATCATGCCTACATCAATCTCTGGAATTTCAGCCGCAGTCATTTTAGGCATTGGTCGTGCTGTAGGTGAAACGATGGCTGTATCGCTTGTGTTAGGAAATATCATGAAAATCCCTATCCCTCCTTGGAACATCTTTGAAAGCAAAGGGACAACGGTAACATCCTTTATTGTTACTGAAATGGGTGAATCCTCAGGTCTTCAAACAAAAGCGTTATTTGCAAGCGCCGTAATCCTCTTTATTATAGTTGCTATTATGAGTATTTCATCAAATATTCTCAAGCAACGCGTACAGAAAAAATTCAAGGGAGGGTAACATGCAGATAAAAAAAATCCCTCAATATGTACTTCAAACACTGAAAAATACATTGAACAGAGAGAATTTACCACCAAAAAAAGTACTATGTTATAGCTCAATTTTTATTTCCTTGGTTGCTGCTCTTCTTGGTTTTTTTTCCACGGTGTTTTCTTTTTACATCGGCGATATTCAATTACAAATAATTCTCATAACAATTGGTGTTTTGTTTTGTCTCTTGATTTATTATTCGTTGATAAAATTACATAAAAGAAAAGAAAGTATCAGTCTTATTATTTTCACATGTATTGTATTTTTCCTCGCCTATGCATTACCATTGATACCACCTAAATATGGATTACAACAATTCGAAATAAATGCAGCTTTTCTGAAATTTATGATTGTATCAATTCTTCTTGTTATCGTTGGTATCTTTGGCGTTTCTTTTGCCATGAAGCCACTCTATAATTTTACGAGCAAATCAAATCAATCATCAGCGTATTTCATCTTGACGTTTTCGCTTCTTCTCATCCTATATCCCTTAGTTGTCATCATAGGAAATATCATGATAAATGGTTTGGGAGGTATTTCCTGGGATTTTCTCACTCAAGATGTCATAAAACATGGTGCTCAAGGAGGAATCAATCACGCACTGTTCGGTACCTTTATTGTTACTATAGGAACCGCGATAATTGCTATTCCTCTTGGTGTCGCCAGTGCAATATATCTTATAGAATATGCAAAGGCAGGACCAATCGTGCGAATAATTCGAATAGCTGCTGATATACTCCAAGGTATACCATCGATTGTTTTTGGATTATTTGGCCTTGCCGTATTTGTCCCGATTTTTGGTATTAGTATTCTTAGCGGAATACTGGTCATGGGGTTTATGACGTTACCAATTGTAATTCGAGGATCTGAGGAAGCATTACTTTGTGTCCCTAAAAGTATTCGAGAGGGATCGTATGCAGTAGGTGCAACGAAATGGCAGACGATTCGAAGAGTGGTGTTGCCTCCTGCATTACCGGGAATCATCACTGGTGCAGTGCTTGGTCTGGGAAGGGCAGCGGGTGAAACTGCACCAATCATGTTTACTGCATCTATTTTTATGGCACCGTTTCCGACTTCGGTTTTTGAACCTATTCAAAGTCTTTCATTTCATCTTCTTCAACTCACGAAATATATTGGTGCATATCCTGTAGAGCAAAATGCTTGGGCAACCGCTCTCCTACTGATAGGCATTGTTCTTGGAATGAATGCTATTGCTATTATTGTTCGTGAAAAATATCGAGTTGAATTCTGATGAAAAATAGCAGGTGAAAAAATGATAAAACCATCTGTGAAAATGGATATACAGAATCTAAGTCTCTGGTATGACAAAAAACAAGCGCTTATCAATGTGTCAATGCCGATTTATGAACATAAAGTAACAGCTATTATTGGTCCATCAGGTTGCGGGAAATCAACGTTGATTCGTTGTTTGAACCGCATGAATGATATTATTGACAAATGTCATGTAGAAGGAAGCGTAATGATGGATGAATTCGATATTTATGCAAAGAGTACTGATGTGGTTGAGGTCCGAAAAAAAGTAGGTATGGTATTTCAAAAACCCAATCCTTTTCCAAAATCTATATATGAAAATATCGCCTATGGTCCCCGAGTCTCTGGAGTGAGAGATAAAAAAATGCTCGATGAAATTGTTGAACATAGTATTAAAAATGCGGCTCTCTGGGAAGAAGTTCAAGATCGAATCCATGAATCTGCAATGGGCCTCTCAGGTGGACAACAACAACGATTGTGCATTGCTCGTGCTCTTGCGATAGAACCTGAGGTCATCCTTATGGATGAACCCTGTTCAGCTCTCGATCCGATAGCAACAGCAAAAATAGAAGATCTTATCAATATATTAAAACAGAAATATACGGTTATTATTGTCACTCATAATATGCAACAAGCCGCTAGAGTAAGTGACTATGCAGCATATATGTATCTTGGAAAACATATCGAATTTGGGGTAACAAAACAGATATTTGAAAATCCAAAAAATGAACTGACTGAGAATTATATCACTGGAAGGTTTGGATAAAGAGGTGGAAGAATGGTTAAAAAATTTCATAGAGAATTGGACGAACTCAAAAACGATGTCATAAAAATGGGTGACATTGCCAAATTGATGATGTGTGATTCTGTTGAAGCATTAAAAAACCTGGATGCTAAAAAAGCAGATGATGTAAACTCGAAGAAAAAAAAATTAGCAAAAATGAATGTTGATCTTGAAGAAGAAGCATTACAACTCATCGCTCTCTATCAACCGATGGCAATTGACATGCGTACGATTGCCTGTTGTTTAAAAATGATCGTATCGCTGACTCGAATTGGTAGATACGGTAAAGATATCGCGAATGTTGCAAAAGAGATCGCTCCAGGTCCCCATATTAAAAAGATTATTAGCATTCCACATATGAATGATCTTGTGTGTAAAATGATCAATGATGCACTTACCGCATTTTCCACAGGGAATCTAGATCTTATCAAGGATTTCACAGAACGTGACAACGATGTAGACGCACTCCGTTATTCCATCTTTAGAGAATGCGTCTCATACATGATCGAAGATCCAAAAAACATCACGATCTGTACACATTACATCCTTGTCGCTCGATATCTTGAACGCTGCGGTGATCATGCTTGTGATATGGCAGAAGAAATCTACTACATGGTTAAAGGAAAGCGAATCGATTTAAAATAAAACAGTAAGTGTTAATCATTTGTGTATTTCATTCAACCCGATTTTAAATGACGGAGGGATTACCCAAAACAGTATACAGTGAATTCTTCGATACTTGTAGAACTTCAGAGCGATAGAATTTTAATTTTACGACAATTTTCTTATGGTTTTTCAACAAGAATTGTTGTAATAAACTGATGATTAATTGCGGTCTCTGCAATATCCAATACATAGGCTCGTGTTCTCTCTAGACTATCAATGATATATGCAAGAGATACAATCGTCATTGAAGGGAGTTTTAATAAAAAAATTTCTTGGGTGAGTTCTTGGGTTATTTTACTTAACGCTCGTGCTTTATTTACTACTTCATTTGCATGGTCAAAATTATTCCGATTAAATGCATTCATCGCTTCATCAAATTCCTTCATAATTGCTTCACTCGCATCAACGATTTTTGTAATAATCTCGATTTTTCCAGTTACATGCTTTGTGTTACTTGCAAGTTTTTTCGCATGATCCGCAATGCGTTCAATAGAACGAGCAACCAACAAATATCCAAGTACTTCCTGTGATTTCACTCCTAGTTTATCGGCAAAAAACATATCGTTCATGACAAGGTTATATTGTTTGGCAATCATCCAGTAAAATTTATCGACTTCGTTGTCCCTTGATTCAACATCTTCAGCAAGCTCAATATCGTGTGTCCGCAGTGCAACAATCGCGTCACGATGCATCCCACGTGTGATCATAAACATCCGTTTAAGGCCTTCAATAAGTGATAAGTCACTTGAATCTAATAGATCCTTTACTTTAACAGAGTTTATTGTTTCGTCGATGATTTCAGGGCCAATTACATGTTGGGTCATTTGTCGGATGTGCTGTCTAACCGTTGGTGATAATTTTTCAATGCTGTTTATTTCAATAATATCGTATCCTGCGAGATAAGCACCGATGAATTTCCGGAATAGCTTTTCTGTATCACGTGATTCAAGGTTTATAGTATTCTTCGTTAACTCTTTATTTTTCTCCAATTTTGGATTGACAAGTAATGTTCCATCTGAACGGGGAATTAGAATAACGCTATCCCCATTTTTAATTTTTATTTTGTTAATCCATGTTTTTGGTAAGGAGATTATGTAAGTGGATTTACCTGTGATTTGTATCTTTCTTGTTTCCATAGTTGTCATTCCATGAATTTTTCATACTATAGAAAAAATATTCCTCCGTTACATATAATGATTATCGATATATTCTATGATTTCTATATAGGAATATAGAGATGGTATAAAACTGAAGTCTTTATCTGTTGATAAGTGAATAATGCGGGGATGATATTGAACCTCAAGAGTTATGGCTCTAAACAAAAAGAACTTTAAATGATTTCGGTGTAACCTCGTGTTGTTTGCGTGAATAATTAAGGACCTTGCTGAAAAGACCTTGGATTCACCTCCATTCACATGTCTCTTAAAAAATAAATATAACTACAAATTAATTGATTCCTTATGATCCTAAAACAAATATTTATAATAGAGAATTTCTTACATCAAATAATGAAGTATAAAGTGTCTTGTTATAATGGTGGACCTTTTTTTAAATTTGATTGGGTATTCGTAAAACCAGATGATGTAATTGTTGACGTTGAAGCAAACAGTGAAGCAGAAGCACTTGTTGAAGCAAGAAAACGAGTAGTAAGAAACTATTATAAAGTCATTAGAATTAATGAGTGAATTTTAGAGCATTGGAAAAAAATGGTTAATTCCTAACGCTACTCTTGTAATCTATCGCTCCAAGTATGACGATTGGTGAATTCGTTTTTAGATATCGCTATCAATACGATACTTACTATCACGATAGTTAGAGTAATAATACTAGTATAGGTTATTGGGAATACGGAAGGGATACGAATATAGACTATTGTTGTAAGACATACTCCTACAATTAATAAAAAAGCTCCTAATATTGATTGATAAAAATTATCTCTCTGAAGAGATTTAAATGCACCAAACAATCCGAATACTATTAACCATGCTTTAAAAAAAACAAAAAGTCCATCCCACACGTTTATACCGTATACTAACAAATCAAATGCCTGCCATGCAATAATTATTAAAAAAATTACCGTTGTAATTATAAGTAAAATTCCTGCAACAATTGGTTTAACCGTTTTTGTTACCATTTATCCTCCGATAGTATAGTTCAATAATATCTAATTATCTTAAAAACATATCTTTAAACAATATATTTTTTAGTGCAGGGGACGAGATTTGAACACCAATTTACCAGTACATAGAAAAATGTGTTTATCTTACCAAGCAATGTGCTAATGTCGAGTGGAAAGAAAAACACTACAACTTGCAACACCTATAACTTTTTATTTGGAGTAAGTTTAATTAATTGTCATGCAACATGCAAAGCAACAAAGAATAAAACCAGTGGCGTTACTTTATGAAGTTCGCAAAACAGTTTCAGAGATTTTGGATAAACCTTTTTCAGAGCGTATCGACCATCAAATCTTTAAGTCAGACCAAAAAATCTTGGCTCTTTGGGCTGCAGACTGTGCAGAGCACGTACTTCCTTATTTTGAGGAAAAATATTCTCATGATGATAGACCGCGGAAAGCTATCGAAGAATGCAGAAAATGGGCAACAACCGGTATCTTCAAGATGTCTGTGATACGCAGAGCTTCACTGGATGCTCATGCTGCAGCCAAGATAGCGAAGGAAGATGATGCAAAATTTTCTGCTCATGCCGCAGGCCAAGCGGTTGGAACGGCTCATGTTCCCACCCATGCTTTGGGCAGTTCCATCTATGGAATAAGAGCTGCTGCTGCCCATTCTGGTTTTGTAGATGATGGTCTCGTTAGAGAACGTAATTGGCAATTAGAACTGCTACGCAAGTACGCTATACATGACTGAGGCACATTCAATTCTGGTTTAGTATACCCCTTCCTGGGACATACTTATTTTATTGTATTTTTAGTATATGATTATTTGTTTCTGAAAACTTTACTATTTGGGGTTTAAATCTCTTTTTTTACCCACAAGTTATAGGTCTATGTTAAAACAATGTTTTTCTCCTGTAAAAAGAAAAAAGTGCAGGGGAAGGGATTTGAACCCCCGAACCTCTGCAGGAACAGATCTTGAGTCTGTCGCCGTAGACCAGGCTTGGCTACCCCTTCACGAGCAACACAAGAACACTTCAATCATAATAAATATTTAGGTTAAAACCAATCAATAATTTTTATAAAAAATCTCCAAGAATACCACTGGTTTTAACCAGTGGATGAATTGGAGTCTAACTTTTTTTGTTCACTTGGTGAAATCACCGATCTTTGTTTGTCCTATATGATCTCCGTAGATGCTGT
>CABMCU010000042.1 GCA_902384685.1 uncultured archaeon
GAGGCACTGTCGCCTCCATTAAAAGAGGTGTTCAACAGGTAGAAATCGCGTTGAAAATCATTGTGTATAATTTGATGATGTTGTTGAGGAAATATGTGGAAGAGGAATACTTTTGAGACAAAGCCCTGGTTTTCTATATCCGTGATATTTTTCTTTGGTATTTGCTTGTTATGTGCTTCAAAATAAGAATGATGAAGTTCATCTCCCTTCAAACGCATATGCCCATTCAGGGCAAAAAAATGTTTCAACCATTTACCACAAACCGGGCATTCGACCATTAAGAGATTCAACTAATTAGCCTTATTTTAACGTTTTCGTTGCTTCCTATACGCTGCTTCCTATACGTTAACCTATTGACAGTGATGTTTACAAAATTATCGAAAATGCTGCGAAGTGAATCTTTCCTAGCTAGATATCATGACTATATTGACGTTACCCCTCCACGCCAGAAACAATAGTTCGAGGGTGCATCACAAGGAAATCGCCTCATTTATATAAAAAGATAAGGTATAGTAAACCCACTATCATGTTTTTATAATAGAATAAGATTCTCAATTTTTACGGTTGGTAGACTATGAATGAAAAAATACCCAACATGCAAAGTTCTTCGTATCGCTGGATCGTTTTACTCCTTTTCATGATTGTCGCTCTCCTCTCTCAAGTATTATGGTTGACCTTTGCTCCGATATCTTCCGAGATAGCTGAACTCTTTCATGTGACCACCTTTGATATATCATTCCTTTCGCTTGTTTGGCCAATCGTTTTCGTCATCACTGCAATTCCTGTGGGAATATATATTGATAAAAAAGGTTTTAAAAGAAGCGTGAGCGTAGGAGCAGTATTTATAGCAGTATTTTCCGTAATAAGGATTTTTTCAACAACCAATGGTTATAATTTCACACTTCTCTTACTGTCTCAGATCTGTGCCGCGGTATCTCAACCATTTATTTTCGGTAGCATTACTAAACTTGCTGTCTCCTGGTTTTCAGAAAAAGAACAAGGACTTGCCACTGGGCTTGGGACAATCGGTTTGTTTCTCGGCATGATGCTTGCACTGGTCCTTACACCGTTCCTTTACATAACTTATGGGATTACAAATATGCTTGTCATTTTAGCCATTATCTCTTGTGTTGGTGCTTTTTTATTCCTCATTTTTGCACGGGAGGGTAAAGTGGTTGATAGCAAAGAAGCAAGCTCAGCATTTACCATAAAAGATATCTGGACTTTATCAAAAAAACGAGATTTTATCATCCTTGAATACGGTTTTTTTGTGTGTGTCGGTGGTTTTACAGCCATTTTAACATGGCTTGAAGTCATGTTGAATTCTCTACATGGGATCGGTATCGATCAAGCGGGGATTGCAGGGGGGTTAATGATACTCGGTGGGATTATCGGTTCCATCATAATACCGGCTTTATCTGATAAGTTAAAAAAAATAAAGGTATTTGTCTTAGTAGATCTAGCTATTGGTACCATCGCGTTTTATTTCATTGGAATTTTTAAGGAGTTTCTCCTTGTTGCTGTCATTTGTTATATTGTAGGTTTTTTCTTAATGTCTGCCCTTCCATTAGTTCTTCAAATATCCAATAGAATCACTGGATTAGGAATGGAGGGGAGAGCTTCGTCCCTACTCTGGTTTTTCTCACAAGTAGGATCGATATTGCTAATTGCTATTATAGAACCAGTGCAATTGATTTGGGGCAGCTACTTTTCTTCGATTATCGTAATAGTAATTTTATGGGCACTCGCATTCTTGTTATTTACCATTATTAGAGAGGTAAAAGTGGTATAAAAAAACTACAAGCATAGACAACAGGTATGATTTAAGACCAAGTATAACCCCAGAGATCAATCGTTGTTTTAAAATGCTTGTAAATTTTCTTTTTTATTTCTTCATCAAATATATATTTATGAGTCGTCACATTTCGCTGGGTATCAATATATTTTTTAAAATTATCTTGATGTACCTCAAAACCTGGTAATTCTAGCGTGTGGTGAATTTTTTCTATTTCTTGCAAAGGATTTTCGGTTAGATCTTCATAACGGATTTCTATCAAATTCCCATTAGGTATGTGTAACTTTTCAATAAAAAACTTCTCGAACATTCTGTTATATAAATTAACCATCGCTGTCTCAAATGTCGATTTATCTAAGGGTTTTTGTACACAGTACAACGTCATTTCTTTCTCAATATCCCGCATCATAGAAAGAAAGGTATGAAATGGATTCCGGTAGATATGAACAAATTTTGCATCGGGAAACATTTCAAGAAGGAGTTTCACCCGTGCCGTGTTTGCAGGATTTTTCAACACCAGCTGTTTACCCCGATAGGAAAGTGTTAGTTTTTTCAGATAATACAGATAAATTTTTTTCCAGTTTTCTACTGTCTGTTTTGAAACATTCTCCATCAACACGTAATTATAATAATACTGGAAATTCTTAGGAAAACACCAGCCATTGTAGAAAGAATACGGGGAGAGATTTCCCATTCCATACTCTTCTTCCTGCGGCAAGTCAGCCCCAAGAATAATGTCATCTTCAGGTCGTTTCGGTGGTAACGATGACTCCACTATCGGTTTAACGATATTTTCAAAGCAGAGAAACAATCCCGGGGTAACTGTTTGAAATGTTGTTGGATACGCGAACATACCGTTCTGTGAAAGTAAATTATGAAGATAGGTTGTTCCGCTTCTCCAATGGCCAATGATAAAAAGCGGGGGTTTTTCGATAATCGTATTTTTAATCTCTTTATTGCAGTAGATTTTCTCAAAGACATTCAGGGGAGAAAGAGCCATGCTCATTGCCGCTGAATACAGAATCCTTGGGACACCTATCATCCCAATCTTGAATTTATTCTCTGCGAGCAATCGTAAAAAGTTAATAAAAGTAGATCCAGCGAGAGGTTCAAATGATACGTCCATAGGATTAATTTTAAAATGTGTCATAGGTGTTCACCGAAATCATATGAATTATAATTATTTTCTGTAATATTTAAAATTAAGCCGTCTTTAATAATTTTTCCGTTATTTTTATGTGCAATTGTCGATATTTACTCTAAGATAAATCTTGAATTTTGACGAAATATATTTAACACACAGTTTCCTTCCTTGTCTGATTATTATGCGAATAGTAGTTTTTGGGGGAGCCGGT
Organism: uncultured archaeon; assembly: GCA_902384685.1. Lineage (GTDB taxonomy): Archaea > Thermoplasmatota > E2 > DHVEG-1 > DHVEG-1 > SM1-50. Next base: position 3,151 of record CABMCU010000042.1, read on the forward strand.
GTTGTAGGCAGCTATGCGGTACAATGTCTTACAAAAATGGATCTTTTTTCTCATATCATTATCGCTGATAGCGATGAAACGCGAGCAAAGAACATCGCTAAAATGAATGAAAAAATTGATTATATACGCATAGATGCAACCGATGATCACAGTCTTCTGAAAAGTCTAGAACATGCTGATGTAGCAATCAATTGCATTGGCCCCTTTTACAAATTTGCCCCTCGTATTTTAAAAGCAGTGATAACCAAAGGCATTAACTATGTTGATGTCTGCGATGATTATGATATCACCGAAAAACTCCTTGATGACTACCATATGATGGCGCAGAACGCAGGCTCAACCTGTATCATTGGTCTTGGAGCAAGCCCAGGGTTAACTAACATGATTGTAGCATTTGGTGCGAAACAACTTACCGCTGTCCATGATGTAAAAGTCTTTGTCGCCCGGGGGATTGAAGAGGAAGCAGGGGGTGCGATCCCATATCATATGATGCATTGTTGGCTTGGAAAAATCCCTATATACAAAAATGGGAGATTTGAAAAAGCGCAAGGCTTGGTGGATGGGGAAGAATACGCAACATTTCCCGATCCGTATGGTCAAGTCCCGGTGTATTACTTTGGGCACCCGGAAACCGTCACGATTCCGCGGTACATTAAAGGCGTTCAAAACGTCTGTTGTAAGGGAACATTCTTCCCTAAAGAATTCCGTGAAGCTCTCATTCGCTTAGAGACTCTTGGTCTCATATCAGATACACCAATAACCGTACAAGGCAATTCCATTACGCCTTTAGATTTCACCGCAGCATATATCGATGTTGTTCGAAAGAAAACTATCGAAAGAGTAAAAACAATTCCATCGGGTGGGACCGTGATGGTTCAGGTTATCGGTGACGTTGACGGTGAGTTAAAAACCTTCCAATACGCAGGTATTTCCCATATGCGGGAAGGAACAGGTACCCCAGTAGCAATCGGAGCGAAGATGCTTGCGGAAGGCGAGATTAAATCCCCTGGCGTGTTTGCCCCTGAGGGATGTATACCTCCCGAGGATTTTGTCATGAATTTCCTTGCCCTTGAGGGTTTTGGTGACGTCTGGCTTACTACCACACAAAAAATGTCTGGAAACCTCGACTAGATAACATAGCGAAAAAGTGCGACAAGTTAGTAACATATCGCGTTTTCTCCAATATTAATCTTTACGAATGAACTTCTTCTCAATTCTTTTGATAAATAACGTTAGTACGAGGAGAATAAGTGATGGGATTAAAAGATAAAAACCGATGCCAGGACCCCAGGAACACGATATTGTTGTTTGTTCTACTTCCCCTGGGAGAGTAATATCAAGATTGCCGTTCCCCATAAAACTCCCGACACCCACCTGAGTTACTTGTGAAAAAGCGTAAATGAAAATAATCAAGCAGAGAAAAAGAATCACGATACTAAAGAACGATAATATCATCGTCGTTTTCCTCAGACGTTTCATTGTCAAGAGACTTAAAAAAAGGATAAAACACGTAACAGCAACCAAGAGAGATAATACCCCCAACACCATGGTAACTTCTTCAGGGACAGCGCTGATTTCTCCCCCGATCGCATTCGATGCTGCCGTCAGGGTGATTATCTGTGGGGGGACTACGAAGGTATTCGTCGTTGTTGATATATCATTCTTTTCACCGTTTAATACCCACCAAGGGGTGACTAGAGCGATAAAAAGCAAACCGATGGTGAAGAGTTTGAAACATAAAGCTATCTTCTTTTTCCATAGACTAATCACAAGTGTACAAATCACCAATATAAGTCCGAGATAGACGATCAGCGTGTGCAAGAAAGAATCCTGTGTTGTGACAATATCCATGATTTTTTCTCCTCTGACTTGAATTTGTTGCTGTGCGATAACTTCATCATTCGCACAAACAAGGATCATGTAATCACCTGGTGGTACTGTAGCCAATGCAGTCCCATTCTGCTGAATCGGAGTCGATGCAGTTTTTCCATTTCTCTGAAGGGAGACATCACCACTTGAAAGCCTATCTGCATAGGAGTTAAAGATTGAAAAATCAATGGGAAATTCTGCTGGAAACTTGACATCAAGTGTTGTTGCTTTTTCTAATGTAAAATTTTCCTCAAATCTAAATGCTTTATAACTCATACTCAGGCGATACGACGCAGGAAAAAGACTGTTGAAATGATATTCTCCTGCTTCACTTATCTCTCCTCTTATATTGGTGGCAATAACCATATTTTCACTGACAAGAGTTGGATTAACATCAATTGCAGGTGGAAAACCCCAGGTATCTGTAACCCTAAGAACAAGACTATATCGCTCAAGGGAAAATGATTTTTTAAGATCGATAAAGCGTCGTAATATATTAAGAGTAATCTGCTCTTCACCGATTAAAAATCCTTGATAAAATACCTTTAACTGGTAAGGTTTAAAAGAATAACACGGAGCAGAGAGAGTAGCCTTCCCCTCTGAATCAGATACTATTTCTGCAATAACCGTATTGTCTACCTGCAGGACACATCGGGCGTTCTCCACTCCTTTTTCCTCTTGATCAGTAAGAGTTATAGCGACTGCACCCTGAGGTCTGCAATTGATCTTGATAGCAGTACTTTGAGAAAGATTGACGATGCCAAAACCAATATATTGTCGTTGTTCCGCAAAACTCGGGTTCTCCCTGAAGATTTTTACCAGATATTCTCCAGGATCCAGATCAGGGAATCGTATCTTTTTAAACAATGAAAGATTTTTCCAATCAAAAATCCCAAAAATAGTCTGTAGTTTTTCTCGTAGGTTTTTTCCAGTCATGTTCAATTCAATCGATCCAAGAGAAAGACGTCCCACTGTACCTGAGGAGCGAAAACTGTTTTGTTGGTACAGTTCTGCATAAATATACGAGACGTTTTTTCCTAGTGCAGCAGAAAGAAGTGATCCTAAAGGAACCGATCGAGCAAAATGAACGTACACGCTTAAATTGTAGCGTTCTTTTTTTGCTTCTCCCTCGGTCGCATTTCCCCTGGATACAGGAACTTGTTTAATCAAATTTTGATAAAAAGTTGATTCGTTATCGATTCTTTTATATCCTCCCGTTTCAACGGTTAAGAATTCAACTTTATATTGGTATATTTTCCCTTGGTCAATTACGGTTTGATGATTCCCGTTTTCATACGCATTTCGGGTGAGTTGTAAATTTCCTGTATCTGCTTCAAGCCCTGGTAATTTGATATTCTGTATCGCATATACCTTGATTTGGACACCATCATCTGGTCCATCAACGATTCCAGTGTTGGAATTAAAAATTATCCCATGGACTTTGCCAGAACCAGAATCCCCTAAGCATACCCATCCTTTCGTCCCAAGATCTACATCGTCTTGTGTGGAAAGTACAAGTTCCCGTTGGGTGCTCTCAGGATTCTGAGGCACAGAAAATTCTTGAATTGTATTGTCTTCGTCATAGACATACACAGAAGGTAATATTTCACCAACGTTCATTTTTTCTATAGAAGCACTCCGAGATTTAATTGAAACAATACCTCCGTAGACGCCATCTAATGTTGTCGGATCATCGATATTGATAGTTTTTAATATCTCATGATGAGCATCAACCAATATTCTTTTTGCAATAGTTGGACTATAATAGTATGTGTAAATATTATCTGATTGAATGTCACCGCGAGGGGAAATGCCTCCCACTCTGAGGCGGATCATCAGATTTCCATCTACTAGCATCGTTTTCGTAATATCCGTGGCCCAAGAGGACCCAACATACTCAGGCACGCCAGTTACACCATAGCGGAAATCAAAATCTCCAACCTGATCTACATTATAGGTTTCGACAGTGGTGGAATTTGGTTTAAATTTGATAGCGGAAAGAGCGATGGGATTGCCAAGCAATTGACCTTTCTGTACTACCGCGTAAATAACAAATCCATCCTGTTTGATGCCATAATAATCAAAATCTATTTTTTGACCAGGAATTGGTTCATAAAAATAATGCGTATCCTCGACAGTTACATGTTTGGGGTAATTTGATGGACTTGTTTCTTTCGAATCATACAAAACATAATATTTTTCTTTACCATTTGCTTCTTCAGGAATCAAGAAGACAAGACCACATGTTTTAATATGTGTATCATCGGAGTGTTCAAGATCATAAACTTGTGATTCGATTTCCTGTATTCCAGTCCCATCATCTACCCCAACGCGAATAGAATGGATTGTCTCGTTTGTTCCCCAACACGGATTAATGAATACTATACGCATGTCGATCGGTTGGTACTTAGCGATTTCTCGGCTAGTATCAATAGGAACCGTGATTTCTTGTTTATACGGCAAGGTATCGATATCTGTTTTAGTATAACCCCGCACTGATTGTAAAAAGCCTCCAACAGATGAAAATAAGAGAAGAGCTGCTATTACCCAAAGAAATGCCTGCTGGTGTTTCGCTAACATATCAACATAATAGTATTATAATTTATTTATATAAATATTCTTACAAAAATAAACATAATAGAAATAGAAGATCGTATCAAGGGGAAAACCACATGAAACATACAATGTTATAATCTTTTTATCTTCCATTTTTAAATTGTTACTCTTTGCTTTTTTTGATGTTTTTCTTAGTTATAAATCATAAAGTATATCATCGTATTTTCTTAATATGACTTCTACTTTGAGGAGTATGTATTAAGGAGTAATCACTGTATCAGATTTCATCAAAATCGAGACGATTTCCGTCATATCAACGATCCGACCGACGACGATTTTCTTTTCGATTTCATAAAAACCGATACATGTTTGGCATGCGACAAGATCTACCCCTGCCTTAGAAAGCCCCGATAATGCATCAAGCACTGATGATTTATCAGTAAGCAGATGCACTGCTGAGTTATAAAAAATAATCGTATCTGGTTTTTTAGCAGATGCCCAGAGTTTTCGAAGAAACGAACCTGTCATTGTTTTTCCTAATTCATCGCTTCCTCTTCCCAGAGATTCACTATGTAATATAATGGTTGTTTTCGTCATGATTTTACCTCAAAATAGAGCAGTAAAACATCATAAGGAATTAAACTTATCCGTGCCGCAAACTATTAGATTCCAACTCTGATATGGTGAATTAAGACGTATGAATAAAACAAATATTCTTAGAGTTGGAATTCTTATTTTTCTATATGTTTTTTCTTTTATTCTCTCATCTACAAGTGGTGAGAAAATCACCACATCAACCGTATATGTCGGGGGGAGCAGTCCAGGGAATTATACAAGGATACAAGACGCTTTGGACAACATAACCACTAACGGTACCGTGTATGTTTTTCCTGGAACGTATCATGAACATCTGATAATCACCACGCCTGTTCATCTCATCAGCACCAATAAAGACAGTACGATTATTGACGGGGATAATGAAAATTACGTTGTCATTCTTAAAGCAAGCAATAGTACTCTTTCTGGTTTCACGATAATACAAAGTGAGAAGAAATTTCCATTCGCTGGCATCTATGTCTTTTCAAATCATAACACGATTTCAAACAATATCCTTACCGATAACTTCTATGGGATGCAACTTGGGTATACAGCGAGCTACAATCTAATTGTCAATAATACAATTTACCATAATGGACGCTGTGGGATCTATTTCAACCACGCCTCATACAACAGACTTATAGGCAATGTCGTTTCTGATCACCCAGTCAACGGATTTGGGTTGTTTGAGTTCTCGAATAACAATAGTATCATGAATAACACATTTACTGAGAATCGATATACTGGTGTGAACATCCGTGAATCCTACGATACTAAGATTATTAGCAATACTTTTATTCAGAACCAGGTCGGGCTCCATAAACCATCCACAGAGTATCATACTATCGTTCAAGATAACAAATTTACTAATAATATAATTTCAGTAGAGGAAGAACGTGACGCATTTGTATTTACTGTCATTATGTTTGATATCTTGGTATTCTTTGTGTTTCTAATATTCAGAAAACTATCTAAATGATTACTACTTTTTCGCGTTTGATTAACCAGATTTTTTATAAAAAAAGAACAATGCACCTGTCACAATAAAAGCGAAGAGAATAAGCAGCATTAGTACATAAACAAGGGTATATGCAATGTACCGGTCGATAAACAGGGTAAATAGAGAATACGCGATGAGAAACCCAACACCAGCAAAGGCGAATATACGTGCAGACGGTCTTGCCTGTAGAAGCAGGACACAGGCAATGATGAGAAGAGCACCGGAGAGAAACAACGCAAATGCTAAAGTAAACGAGTTCACAATATATCTAGTCGAGTAGCTCCAGATAAATCCTTGATAGGCAGTGTTCAGAGCAATCATCGAGGCAAATAACGATACACTCCCAACGGCAAGATAAAGAGAGTACAGTAATCCTATTTTTTTATCAGAGAGAAATACTCCTGCTTCATTATCTGGATGTTTTTGTTTCACAATCATCCTCCAATTGAATATGATGCTTATGTAAATACGTCATCGTCTGCGAGGATTTAAATGATGTATTCTTTGCTCGGCGAACGAGATGTTTTAAGTCAGTGATCGTATCGACATCGCTCCACATCGGTAGAAGACCTACACTACGATGTGCTTGCTCTATTTTCCTCACAGTCTCCTGGCAAACCATTTGGTTTCCCCACGGGATATTTTCGAACACACTTGGGGTAAACGAGTTTGTGTGAAATCCAATGAGATAGTACCCGCCGTCAACTGTTGGACCAACCACCGTATCACTGGTCTGTAAAGTGGTGAATGCTTGTTCAATATATTTCTTTGGGAGATCTGGGCTGTCGCTACCTATGAGAACAGCTCGTCGGAACCCTTTTGTAAACACATCTGAAAAGCTGTTTTTCATCCGTTCCCCAAGATCTGTTCCGTTCTGAGGGAGAAATAATAGTGTTGATCCAAGCCATTTCATAAATTTTTTCTGCGCATCAACAGGAAGAAAACAAATGAAAAGCTGAGAGTCAATTTTTTTAACTGTCGTAAGGGTATCTTGTACAAAACAACGATAGAGCTCTTGTACGATATCTTCATTAAGATCAGCAGAGAGTCTCAGTTTCACCTTACCCTTTTCAGGATATTTTACGAAGAGAAGGAGGCAGGTGTCTTGGTTCTCTGTCATCGTTCTTCCTCTATAGTATCTGATGCCTCGAGTGCTTCCTCAAAAAGCTGGAGAACATCAATGACTTCAACATCGGTATATGTTTTTTTTAGCTCTTCATAGCAGGTAAAACAGTTACACGCGAGGGTCGGAGCTTTCTTTTTAACCACTGCAAGGTAATTCGCCTGACGCAACGCATTATCTGGATCACTGTCATGATTCCACTGATAACAACAGCTAGATGGTTGATCCCTAGGAGACTCGGCTAGTTCACCGAAGAGTGAGACTACCTCTCGTGCTGCTATTCCTTGTGGCGATTGTGCATGGAATCGGCAGGAGTCATGGACCGTTATCTTTCTCCTGATTTTTTTAGAAGGGAACTTGTCCTGATATCGTAACAGGTATTGTGCAACGCTCAGGATTTCAACATCCATCCGATACTTTTTTATTATCTGCTCGATTGTCTCAAAACATTCGGCGCATGCGGTGAGTATTATTTGAGGGTCGCAGATTTTGATTTTCTGGTAGAGCCGCTCGGTACAATCATCAGCCTGGTCAAATTCACCCTGCAACAGGTGTGGTGCACCGCAGCATGAAGTCACACCACCAAGAACGTTATAGGAACCGCCGAGATGATTTAGTAATCGAAGTGTCTGTCGCACCGTCTTTGTCGAATAAATATAGCAACCTGGATAAAAGAGAACGTCTGCTTTCTTTCCTGGAGTTGTCTCCATAAAACAGGAAAGATCTTTATTGGTGAGTTTTTTTAATCTGATAAATAGCTGCTGGGTGATTCTTCTCATTCCAGTGAGCTTTGGTCCTTTGATGAAAAGATACCGTTTGTAGCCCAAAGGTTTTTTACTTTTTATTTTATATTTAATATAGCGTACCATATAGTCCCTGCGGATGTCTTCTGGGCAAACAGGAACGCATTTTCCACACTGTACACAGTGAAAGGCAAATTCCTTAATCTTCAAAGGAACGATGTGTCCTTCTTGTGATGCAAGGTTAAGTTCATTGATAGAAAATGTATCCTTCGTAACGGGACAAACCTCCATGCATCTATTACATTCAGTGCAACGTTCGATATATTCGGAGACCTTCTCTGGTAGGTATGTTTTCGTTGGTGTTGAATCCTTGTTTTTTTCGTTCTGTCCGTTCATAGGAGCGTCGAACCCTTTTTTTCCATGAGTCAATTATTTTTCATCTTGTTGCTCTCGGTTTTTTCTTTTTTCATTGAGTTTTCGTCGTGAGTACCAGACAATCAATCCCAGAGCAAAACAAGTAACAAATAACACACCGAGTAATTCCAAGGGGAAACGTCCTTGGGTAAGCTCTTGCGTCATGGCATCGGTGCCAACGACTACGATGATTGTTCCAGGAAGCATACAGAGCCAAGACCAGAACACATACGTTTTGAAGGAGACTTTGGTAAGACCGAATCCATAATTCAGTAACGTGAAGGGAAATAATGGGATGAGTCTAGTTAATCCGACGATCATCATACCCTGATTTTCGGTCAGTTCATCAAGTCGTTTCATGGTCTTGTTTTTTGAAAGCCAACGAGCGACCGTATCACGAGCAAAATACCGGGCAATCAGAAAACAAATGCTTGCTCCAACCGTAGATGAGATACTGATGAGGATCACCCCAACTAGAGAACCAAAAAGACCACCCGCGATCACACCAAAAATCGTGCCTGGAATGGTCGCAACCACCGCTCCAAGATAAATGATGAAGAACGCAATCGGTCCCCAGAAGCCCTGTGCTTGTATCCAGTGTTGCAACTCCTCGATATCCTGTCCAAATCCATACAGATTCATGACGACAAAAAGTGTTACAATAACGATGATGAGGACGACGGGTTTCCACCAGTCTTTAAACCGTTCATTTTTTTGATTGTTTTCGTTCATATATCACGTATGTTCCTTCTATTATACAAGAGCACCTCCACAGGAGGATCCATGGCCAGCGGTACACCCAAAACAATGGTCTGCTGTTGCTATTTTTCGTGTGGATAACATAGAGTGATCAAATTGTTCGATGCGTCGTGACACCTTCGTTGTTACCGGTAGACCCGCAGCAAGGTTAAAATCACAATCATAGATAGTACCGTCCCATCCGATGTTTATTTGGTGACGGCACATTAATGAGGATAAGGTTTGTGGGTTAAATGATTGTTTCAATAATGTCATATACTGGGGTTTTTTATCTTTTAATACATTGATAAATCGTCCAATCGGCATGTTCGTCAGTGTGATGAGTCTCGTGAACTGTATTTTGTAGTGCTCTGAGAGATACTTGCGATAGTCGTTTTCAAGAGTTTTTTGTTCTGGTGGCAAAACTGGTTCAAGGGGATTAAATACTAACGTCAAAGGAAGCTCTGGTGATGTTCCATACCCGATTTTATTTAATAATTGGAGTAACTTAATGCTTTTTTCAAACACTCCTTTTCCCCGTTGAAGTCGTAATTCTTCTTCGAGGTAACAAGGGAATGATGCTACGAGTTCTATACCTAATTCTTTATAGAGTTCTGGAAAATATTTATATTTAGATTCCAGGAGTATAGTAAGATTTGTTCGGAGTTGAACCTGATGGTGCTGCTTGATAAGATTTCTAAGGAATTGTTCAAGATGCGGATGAAGCTCGGGTGCTCCTCCAGTGATGTCAATAAAAATCGGTAGTAATTTTTCAGTTATTGAAAGGATCGTTTGCATAGTTTTCCAGCTCATTTGTTCTGTTCGCTTTGGTGAAGCGTCCACATGGCAATGCTCGCAGGTCTGATTACAGAGAAACCCGATGTTAATTTGAATCGTGTGGAGATCAAGGCAATGCAAAGGCTGGTGGATCACATCGCTAACCTTTTTTTCGAATTCATTTTTTTTCTCTGTCATAATAGATAATTTACCCCATATGAATTTCCGTGATGAGAATTCACTTTCTCTATTTATCCATTTGGATGATAAAAGATCTATTCGTTATCTTCTGAGTTTACTGGTTTTTGCTCGGGATAGAATCTCGCGATTTTTTCTGCAGGTATGCCCAACCAGTACAAAAAGATGATGATAATATCCCGAAGCGACGTATAAAAAAGTCCTTCCTGTTTCCATCGTCGAGCAGAGGTGATAACATGATTAGGAAGGATGATAATCTGATCTTTCTTTTTTTTAATACGGCGCATAAGCTCGACGTCCTCCATAAGAGGCATATCCTTGTATCCACCCATAGCGTCAAAATAGGTTTTACGAAGAAAGTGGACTTGATCCCCATAGGGAGCACGGGTGATTTGAGAACGGAGTGTTGCTAATGCTGAAAGCATCCTGAAATAGGGCGTTTGTACTTGGAATTGATGGCTAAAAGCACCTCCGACATAACGTTTATTTTCCAAAGCGATTTGTATAAAAAAAAGAGTTTTAGGGGGAAGGAGAGTATCCACATGAAGAAAGACAAGGATGTCTCCTGAAGCATGAGCTGCTCCTTCGTTCATCTGACATCCCCGGCCCTGTGGAGCGGAGTATGTCTTTACATTTCTATCAGAAATCACGCTAAGCGTATCTTGTGTTGGACTTCCATCAACAACAATGATCTCAAAGGGCTCGTCTGTCGCTATGTGTTTTAATGTTTCTAGTTGTGTATTAATCAATTCTGATTCATGGAGTACGGGAATAATTATCGAAAATGTACAACTGACCGGCACGATATTCACTTAGACAGACTCGAGGATTTTTAGGAGATATTTGTAGAATTTATCGACTGTACTAATGTGAAGCTGTTCCTCTGGTGAATGCGGGTTTTTCAGGGTTGGTCCAATGGAGATCATGTCCATTCCGGGGAATTTTTCCCCGATGATACCGCATTCGAGTCCTGCGTGAATCGCCTCTATTTTTGGTTCTGCTTTAAACATGTCTTTGAAAGTTCTCTTTGAAAGCGCAAGAATCTTTGATTGGAGATCTGGTTTCCAGCCAGGATATGGTGTTCCTTCTGATACTTTCGCACCAGAGAGAGAAGCAATTGCTTTGATGCGATCCCGCATATCCTGCAACGCTGATTTCATCGGACTTCGGGAACTCATACCGATGGTAATCGTATTTTCCTTTACGGAGACTGTGGCAAGGTTTGTGGAGGTATTGACTAGTGTCTTGATATCGTAATTCATTTGCTGGACTCCATGGGGAAGGCCGTGTAAGAGATTCAGAAGTTTCGTTTGAGACAGTTTATCTAATACCATTTTAGACGGTTCGCAGGACCCAACATCGACTTTGAGATTTGGATCTATCGGTTTTATTTCCTCGTAAATATCTTTTTCTTCTGCCTTTAACACAATGACAAATGCATTTTTATTTTTCTTATCTATAGTAAGTTTTGCGTACACCTCACGGGGTATGGCATTATGTTTGTCTCCTCCTTTGATATCGAAGAGAGAAAATTCAAATTTCTGTGATACTTTCCATAATAGGCGCGTTAGGATTTTTATAGCGTTCCCTCGCTGTTCGTGGATATCCACTCCTGAATGCCCCCCGCGTAGACCAGAGACTTTAACAATGAGGTATTCCCCGCCTGCTTGAGCAGTTTGCATTTTGATAGGAAGCTCTATTTCAGAATCCCCCCCGCCAGCGCATCCTACCGTAATAACTCCGAAATCCTCGCTATCTAGGTTAAGCATGATTTTTCCAGAAAGCATGTCTGATTTCATAGCAAATGCACCAGTCAAACCGGTTTCTTCGTCGACAGTGTATAAGGATTCGATTGATCCATGTCGTAATTTTTCATCTTCTAAGATTGCAAGACTTATAGCAAGTCCGATTCCGTTGTCTGCACCAAGGGTTGTCCCACTCGCGGTGAGGAGATCTCCATTGATTTTAAGTTGGATGGGGTCTTTGGTAAAATCAAATTTAACATCGCTGTTTTTTTCACATACCATATCCATATGGCCTTGCAGAATTATGGTAGGTTTGTTTTGCATCCTTGCGGTTGCAGGTTTTAATATAACGACGTTCCCCACAGGATCTACTTTTGTTTTCAATCCTTGTTTTTTAGCAAAGTTGACAATGTATTCTCTGATTTTTTCCTCATGTTTTGAGCATCGTGGGATTTTCCTAATCTCATCAAAATGTTTCCATACAAGTTTTGGTTCTAAATTCTCAATGCTTGGCATAAATTGCCCCCCTTATAGTACGATATGGTAACACCGTAACACATAAAAAAGGTTTGCCAATGGAAAATATTTCGTAATCTCCTGAGAAATAGTTTATATAATCCTGCACTGTTTACTGGGGAAATGGAGGCAGAATGATATGGATTGGGGTATGAAAAATCGGCTTTCTAAAATCATTAAACCAAAAGATGGACGCACGGTTATGCTTGCTGTTGATCATGGGTACTTCATGGGTCCGACTTCAGGGCTTGAACAACTTGATTCTATGGTAAATCCTTTGTTACCATATACAGATACGTTGATGTTGACTCGTGGTGCGTTACGGAATTATATTACTCCAACAGTTGACATCCCGATTGTCCTACGGGTTTCTGGTGGGACTAGCATCATTGGAAAAGAGCTGTTGCATGAGGGAACGGTTGTTTCTATTGAAGATGCGATTCGACTGAATGCATCTGGTGTTGCATATTCGATTCTTGTTGGTGCGGAATTTGAGCGTGATACGATTCTAGGGATAACCCAGTATATCGACGAGGCAGAGCGATACGGAATCCCAGTTCTTGCAGTGACTGCAGTAGGGAAAGAAATGAAACGGGATGCTCGGTATATGAGTCTGGCTTCACGGATAGCTGCGGAACTTGGTGCACATATCGTGAAGACCTACTTTGTAAGTGAGTTTGAAAAAGTCATTGAGTCCTGTCCGGTACCAGTCGTGATTGCGGGAGGAAAGAAACAACCAGAAGATGAAGCATTGAAGATGGCATATGATGCAATTCATGCGGGAGCCATTGGTGTTGATATGGGGAGAAATATTTTCCAGAGTTCAGATCCTATCAGTATGATAAAGGCAGTAAATGCAATCGTCCATAAAAATGCGACACCAAAAGAAGCGTTTGAGATTTTTAAAGGAAAGAAGAAGTGAGTGAATCAGTCGCAACTTCTTTACGATATGTTTAAATAAAACATCTTATTACACTTTCACCTGAGGAGGCAAACTATGGACCTAATGTTAATAATAGGACTAATCGTACTGCTGATAATAGTGATTATTCTGTTGTGGTTCTTCAGTTACTACAACCGAGTTATCAGGTACGAAAATCGAATAGATAACGCATGGGCTCAAATTGATGTTCAGCTCAAACGGCGGGCAGACCTAATCCCGAATCTCATGGAAACCGTGAAAGGGTATATGAATCATGAGCGGGGAACGCTGGAGGCTGTTACAAAGGCCAGATCTGCGATTATGACTGCAAAAACACCACAAGAAAGTATGGATGCAAATAACATGCTGACTGGTGCGTTAAAAACTTTATTTGCGGTCGCGGAAAGTTACCCTGATTTAAAAGCAAATCAGAATTTCTTACAGCTTCAGGATGAGCTCACACACACAGAGGATAAAATCTCATACTCACGACAACACTTTAATGACTCAGTACTCCAGTTCAACAACATTATAGAAACCTTCCCGGGAAATATCTTTGCTAATATGATGGGCAAGAAAACACGAGAAATGTTGCAAATCCCAGAAGCATCAAGAGAAGTACCAAAAGTATCATTCTAAGACTACCAACTGTTTGATACTATGGTACCAAAGCCACGACTCATTGAGGAGAATATACAGAAAAACAAACGGGATACCGTCGTAATCTGTATGCTGATGATCATTCTCCTTTTTTCTGTTTTTTTTGCAGTGGGTCTCATTCTTGGTGCTCCGCCGATACTGACAATGATGATTGGGTTGCCAGTGGCATTGTTTTATATTTTTATTACATATTCATTTTCGATACAAAGTGTGATTTCAGCAGCAGGAGCACGACCTGCAAACCCCGAGAATCGAGAGGAGAAACTCCTCATTTATAAAGTTGAGGAGATGGCTCTTGCCGCAGGATTACCAACTCCGAAAGTCTATGTGCAGGAGTCACAGGATATCAACGCGTTCGCGACAGGCCACAAACCTGCGGATGCCATTATCTGTGCAACCTCTGGATGCTTGCAACAGTTGAATACTGAAGAACTTGAAGGAGTCATCGGTCATGAAATGAGCCATATCATGAATCGCGATATTCTTGTGATGACCGTCACCGTGGGAGTCGTTGGAGCAATTGCATTGATTGCCGAGATTGCATTACGGATGCTATTCTGGAGTGGAGGCAGCAGCGGGAGTAAAAAGGAGGGAGGTGGCAACATCATTGTTGTTGTCATCGCCATAATCTTCATTATTCTTGCACCGATTTTCTCTCGACTGACATATCTTGCAATTTCAAGGAAGCGGGAATATCTTGCTGATGCTAACGGAGCATATCTAACCAGAAATCCATTAGGTCTGGCGAAAGCATTGGAAAAAATTAAGGCAGATATCCCAGACGATCCAAAAGGCTCAAAGACGGTCGCACCACTCTACATCTCAAATCCTTTTAAAAGAGCGCTTCGTGACTCAATCTGGTCTACCCATCCTCCTCTTGATGAACGGATTCGTCGGTTGCGAGCGATGTAAGTATATTCTTTTCCTAAAAACAAATTTAATTTTCGAGCTTTCATTGGTCGAAACAATCATTTCCTTTATTGTGTAACCCTGTGAAGAATATAAATCGAAAACTACATAAGCAAGAAACACATGGCAACGGAGAATTAATATGAAGAAAACAGGAGTAATAATCCTCATAGCCCTCATGACATTCATCATTCTGTTTCCAAGCGGAAGCGCCAATGATACCGGTGTCATCGTGGATCAAGAAATCGTTATAATTTCTCTCTCAAATAAAGGATTGCAGGTTGATGAGACCATCATAGTAACCAATACAGGTGACGAAAACGTAACCACGCTTCGTTTCTGGATCCAACAAAATACTCAAGAAGCACCGAAAATCATTGAGAAACAATCCGGCAAAGAACTCAATACAATTACCACAGAAAATATCCGGACTTGTAACCTCAGTGCATCAAATCTCTCGATTGTATCCAGCGGCTCCCTTACTATTCTATTGACGTATTATCTACCCGCTACTGAGCAGAATTTCATAAAAACACTCTTGTATAATACCACTAGTTTTTCGGTAACATATAAAGAAGGAGAAACTCCGCGGAATCTTTTCCAAGGAGAGCATCTCCTGTATGTTCCTGACACGAACACGGCCTTACAGATTCGTTTATACAACCCAACAGAATCTCCTTTGAACATTACCCTTTTAATAATTGCCTTTTTGATTGTCATCATTGTACTTGCGTTGCTGTTATTGTTGTTCAAGAAGCAACGGTCAAAAACAAAAAAAACCATCGCTGAATCAGAAGAAACACTCACGACGAAAAAAACATTACTTCTGTCGCTATTAAAAGATCTAGAAAAACAGTACCGAGCACAATCCATCTCAGATGAGACCTACAATAAGATAAAAGATGAATACAAACAGCAAGCAGTTGATGCAATGAAAAAGCTTGACGATCTGAAAAAATAAATTAAAAATCAAAGATGCTTGGTTGTTTCGGATCGTTGCTTTCTTTTTTTTCTTCTTCAGTTTTCTTTTTTAGAACAGGGCGGATATCTATTTCTCCTTGTTTTTCGTCGGTTTTTTCAGCGCATTGCAGAATATCTTTCATCTTATGGAGATATTTTTTTCCTAACAGATATTTGGCTTCGCTTTCTGAGAAGTCCAACGTCTTGATCATCCTACATGCAAATCTTGAGTCGTTTCTAAAGAGGGACTGGAATTGTGAAAGTATCGCTTCTCTTGTCTTCTGTTCCGATGTATGATTCAGTTTTGAGATTTTTTTCACGACACTATCGCGAACCATCCGTGCGGGTTGATTGCTTTTCATCTCTTTTATCCACGACGGGAATGCGTACTGAGTGTTTCCGTAACTGTGGGTTTTTGCGACAGAGACCCCTCCGCTCATCAGATCGCATGCGTAAGACCAGAGTTCATAGGATCTTCTTTTGTTGACTCTATTGAAAAACATATCTGCCTTTGAGACCGCATCGTAACCTTTCACGAGATCTTCAATGTCAAGGTATTCCCTAGGTAAATTTTCGCTAATCCAAAGTAACAACATCTCAGGTTGTACATCGATATCTCTCATACATTCCCTACTATTCTGAAGATTTTTTGTTTTAAACATCTCTCGCAATGCATCGAAAATAAGGATTTCTCGATCTCGATAACCGAGAACATCAACATCTTCGATGCTAATCTGTTTTCGATTCAAACAGAGTGATTGAAGATCGTTGACTGCTGAGCGAACATCTCCTTTTGACCTGTCAGCGATGGTTTTTAATACTCGGATATCTGCAGTAATATTTTCCTCTCTGCAGATACGTTTTAATAACTCAACAATGTGATTTGGACCTATATCGTAGAATTGGATAACCGTGCAAAGTTGTTTGAGCGGTTCTCCTCCCCCTTTCGTTAAATCATAATAGTCATTGACAATAAGGATAATTGGTTGTTTTGTAATTCTGATAGTATCGATAATTGCTTTTTTACCACCTTTATCTCCAAGATTATTTTCTACCTCTGATTTTTCAATCTTTTCATAAATGTTATCTGCTTCATCCAGTATGATAAGTTTTCTTCCTCCTTTATGGGAGGGGATGAATCTTCCTGCATCATCAAAGGTTTCGTTGATTGCACCTGCTGTAGCAACCTGTTTGATAGATGTTTCATTGCGTGCATCTGAGGCGTTGAGTTCAAGAACAGTCCATCCAAGGTCATGTGCGAGTGCAAGGGCGCTACTGGTTTTTCCAATTCCTGGTTTTCCAGAAAGAATTGTCGCGCGTTTCTCTGGAATTTCTCCTTGGTTCCATTCTTCTGACCAAGTACCTACCGTAGAGATTGCGTGGTCGTTGCCAATGATATCACGTAGTGTTTTCGGTCGGTATTTCTCAGTCCAGTCCTCCATGATATACTTGATAGAATGAGATGGTATTTTAAGATTTGTTTTGACATAACCTTTTTATCAGTCTGGTTTATTATGTTCTCCTCCAAAGCGGGGATAGCCCAGCCCGGTAAGGCGTTGGATTGCTAATCCAATGGTCTCTGACCTCGGGAGTTCGAATCTCCCTCCCCGCGTCAATTATTATCAAGTTAAATTAATCTGAGAATAATCAAACTGATTTAATTCCTAAAAATAACTATTATTTTAATCTCATTATTATCTGATTTTCATGTACATGGGTTCAAATCCCTTCCTTGCATATTTTCCTCCTTATATATGATCAATTCCTTCTTAGATTTATACTCTTAAAACGGTCCAATAACCTGGTTTTTCAACATCGATTTATATTCTCAATAAACCAACAAAAGACGAGTGTATTAGCTTTATAAAAGAATAGATGATACTAAAATTTGAGGAGACGGAAACAATGAAGCAAAAAAATGTATTAACCTTAGATAAAGAAGATGATAAGACGGTTCAGTTATTCTTTAAATTAGGGATGCCCAAAAATCTCGCAAAAACATTAATCTGTTTGTCACACTTTGACGAATGCAAATGCGCCGATTTGGAACAAGGGACAGATCTTCGACAACCTGAAGTAAGTATTGCTATGAAAGAACTTCGTAGGAGAGGATGGATAAAAAAACGGGATCTAAAAAAGGAAGGGAAAGGTAGACCCGTCCATATCTATAAAAGCACCTTGAATATGGTAGAAATATTAAAAGCCTTTGAGCAGGAAAAATTAAACGAGGTTGAAAGTGTAAAAAAAGATTTATCGGAACTCAAAAACATTATGCTTAGTATATAAAAATAACGAATATCTGTCGTTGTATATTGATAAAAATAATACTTCTTTTTTCATTTTTGTTCTTGTTTCAGACATGTAATCATATTTCTTACAGGAATTTTATACCTTTTGCTGTTTTTTATTAAAATCATTTGGTAAGGATAGATACATAAAATTATTTTCTATTACCAAAGTAAGGTGTTTGCTTGGCTATCGAACAAATAAAAATAGGATTTGATAATTTTAGTTATGTCATTTATTGTCCAGTTACTAAAAAAGCTGCGATTGTTGACCCTGGTCTTGATTCAGCAAAAATACTTCAATTTATAGCATCGAAGAAATTAACCTTAGAATATATAATAATCACTCATTATCATAGTGATCATTCATCTGATAGTAAAAAAATTAAGAGTTTATTTCCACAAGCAAAGATTATTGCCTCCGAAGCAGATGGAAAAAAATTAGCTTTGAAACCAGATATAGTTATTTCAGATGGAAACAAATTAACGTTTGGGAAAATTCTTGTAGATTTTCTTATAACACCAGGTCATACCCCTGGTGGAATTTGTATTATTGTTAATAACGAAGCCTTATTGACCGGTGATACTTTATTTATTGGCGATTGTGGAAGGACAGATCTTCCTGGCGGAAATCTTATTCAGATGTATACGAGTCTTCATGAAAAGATAATGAATCTTCCAGACGAGTTGATTGTTTATCCTGGGCATGATTATGGTGAAAAACCGTTTGATTCACTTGGAAATCAAAAATATACTAATAAAACGTTGAAAGCCAAAACCCTTAAAGAATTTTCAACAATCCCTTGATATTTTAGTACAAAATATAAATTCTGTTTTCGTAGCGTTTTCGAACCTTGAGGAGTGGAATGTTAGTTTTTTAAATAGAAAACTTAATTAACAATCGTTAATTATTGTTTAAGGTAAAAAGAAAAAAATAGGGGATGATTAAAAAATGCTTGATGAAGAAAAAACCATTAAAGCGGTTGAAAAAGTAAGCCCTAGCGTCGTTTCCGTCAGCACCAAACGACGCATGAGATACGACTTGTTTAATACCTTTGAATTAGAAGGTGCCGGCTCTGGAATTATCATGAATCCCGAAGGATATGTTCTAACAAATAACCATGTCATTGAAGGTGCACGAACCGTTGATGTGTATCTCAGCGACGGTAAAAAATATGAAGGAACAGTCGTTGGAACTGATCCGGGCACCGATATTGCGATCATAAAGATAGATGGGCATAATTTCTATTCAGGAGAGTTCGGAAATTCAGATGATATAAAACCAGGACAGATGGTAATTGCAATAGGAAATTCACTAGGCCTCTCAGGTGGACCAACAGTCACCGTTGGAGTCATCTCAGCAATCCGACGTAACATACCCTCACAGCAAGGAATCTTAGAAAATATGATTCAAACAGATGCAGCAATTAATCCTGGAAACAGCGGTTGGCCCCTTATTGATAGTGATGGCAGAATCATCGCAATTAATAACGACATTATCCCTTATGCACAAGGCATTGGATTTGCTATCCCAATAAATTTAGCAAAGGATGTTGCCAATGAACTTATCTCATACGGTCGAATCA
>CABMCU010000043.1 GCA_902384685.1 uncultured archaeon
ATTCTATCTGTCCTTAATGCCATATCTCTCCTGTCCTGCTCCTGATATCACGTATCATTTGATAAATGCTTCTCCTGTTGGGACCAGAGAATAATTATTGGACAGCCTCTTGATTCGCACAAAAAACATTTGTTAAAATCGTGTCAATGCTTGACTGAAATTTTGTTACATTTGTTGCGAATAATTTCCAATAAATACATTTATAATCTTCTACGTTATATTTTTATCGTGATTTATATGTGGAGGAAAAGTAATTTAATAGCTCTATGTCTCATAGTTTTTATCATTGGTATAGTCATTCCACCTGCTAATGCATGTTATAATTTTAATTACATGGCAGATGGTAAATTAACAGGCTATGGTAATGCTCCGTCAGCTAAAATCGTTTCAGGCTATTGGTCTGTGACTGTAACGAAAGAAGGAGTGGTTAGCTTTAGAGCCTTCTATGTTGAGAAGAACCTGGACGCAATCGTGGAAAACTCCCCCGTGGGTTCTTATGACCAGTTGTGGTATAAAAATACTGATTACAGTGATGTTCAGATCACAGGGAACACCTTAGTTTTTAGATGTCATTTGAATATAACTAAATTATGGACTAAAATGGACTGGACTAAAGAATGGGTATATCTTCCTGCTGGTGGAAACCCGTACATCATTATAGATTCCAAGGGATTCTGGCTAGATAGAGCCCCTTTTGGGGTAGTCCAGGGCTGGGATATTCTGGGAACTACCAATCATATAAAGATAAAATAAATATTAAGTGATGAATGCACTGATAATGATTTTCTTTTACGATATGGAAACATTTTATCATTTTTTCTTTTTATTATTTGTTAAAACCGTGTCAATGCATCTGATTCTAAGGATATGTTTTTAAAGAAATAATCATATTTATCTGTTGTATTGGATGTGAACTATGGCAAGAAATAGTAGAGAGCAGATAGAACAGGATGAAAAAAAATTACTTTCTGAACTTGTGAAAAACTCACATGAAAACATCGATACGATTGCGAAACACTGTGGTTTCTCAAGACAAAAGGCATGGAGATTTATCAAACAATTAGAAGCAAAAGGCTTGATTTGGGGATATACTGCGATTTTCAATGAAGAGAAAATAGGACTGACTCACTTTATGGTGATGATAAAAAGAACCACAAAAAAACTCGAAGAAGCAACTGCTAATAAAATCATTTCAAGACGGTTGGAAGACCTTGTCGCAGAGATAGGGATTACTATTGAAAGCAGTGCGTATGTTCACGGGGAGTATGACTGGGTACTGACGTTTACTGCTGAGGATATTAGACAAGCAAAAAAGTTTTGTGATTCAGTGGTTGCATTGCACCCTGGTATTATCGAGAAGATCACGATTATGCAAACGTTGATGTTTATTCGAAAACAATATATCTTAAATCCAGATAAATCCAAACTGAAAGAATTCTTATAAACCGTGTCAATGCTTCTGATTTCTAAAGATACATTTTTAAGGAAGAACAGTGCTATATAATTGTATACAGGGGGAAAGCAATGGATACATATCCACTGTTAAGGAAATGCTTGGTTGTTGGAATAATATTGTTATTCTTAGGTGGAAGTACCACATTTGGTGTGAATGCGTCATGCATTACTCCACAATTACCACGAGTTGTGCACCAACATGTTCAAGCTATACAACAGGATGTTGTCGGACAACCATGCCTAGTTGGTAACGTGAAAGTCTCACCTGGTGCCGGGAATGATTATCATCCGAGAATGACAACAAATGGTCTTGGTTACCCCATTGTCGTGTATGAGCAAGAAATCGATGAAAATAGGAAACAAATCCCTGTTGTGTATTCTACAGATGATGGACAAACATGGACTATGAAATTTTTATTTGACTCCATAAACTTTTCCTCTGGTTCTGGGATGCTCCAATATCCCGATATTGTCTACAACGCCCCAAATGATTTGCTATTTCTTACAATGATCGACCCCAAAGCAGATGTCTATAATAGCGGCATGTCTTTTATTCCTGGAGATATCGCTCATGCTGAAAATGCAACATGGTACGGAACATCAACCTGTTTATCGAATTACACTGATGGTGGAGCAGGATGTACAAATAACTTCTTCATAGCTCTCGCAACTGCGGACGATTGTGCGTATACCTTAAGACAGGTCTTCCAACTGTGCTGGGTCACCTATCCAGATTTTAAATACCCACCAGGTACGAGCGGGTTTAACGTCGATGGAAACACATTGTTCCAATCAGCCCCTGCTTCGGAGATAGAAATGGATTCAAACTTAAATCAGATATTTCTTGTCTGTGAAACAAACCTTGATTCTGGTACAAAAATAACAATGAAAACAAACGTCATGAATGAAGAATTGATTACCAGCGGAGAGATGCAACATAATATGGAAAAATATGTTGATCCTGAACAAATGCCGGGGGAGTACCTTGGTCTAGGAACTGATCCTGATGTCTCAGGGAGTGGAAATAAGGTCTGTGTTGTCTATGTGGAGGATGGAAACGTCATCTGTAAATCGAGTACCACCTCAGCAGTCTATAACCCGGGATTCAACTGGCACACATCTCGAGTGGACACGAATGCAAGTGCTCCTGCCGTCTATATGCAAGGAAATAATGTCTATTGTGCGTACGTGAAAGATAGGGATCTCTATCTCAAGGTATCTGAAGACGGTGGCATAACCTGGGGGGCAGCGGAACAGAAGAATGATGTGAAAGGAACGGTCGTCGCTGCGAAAGGAACTGTTGATATTTGTAGCCGTGGAATTGCCTTTACAGACACAAGAAATGGAAACTATGATATCTACTATGCATCGTATGTAACAAGACCAACACCAGAACTTTCAATAACAGGTTTAATACCCCTGAAAATGACAATAAAGAATATCGGAGACGCACCTGCTAATAATGTGAGCTGGAATATCACGGTCACCGTCAAAAAAGGATTCATTTTCCCAGGAAAATTCTTATCTGGAATAGTAATAGGCTCTCTGGAACCTGGTCAAGAAATTACCGTAGGACGAAAACAGTTACTCTTAGGATTTGGTTCCATTGAGATACTTGGTGCTGCATGGGCAGAGAATGCACCACTTGTTTCAGAAAAGCTTACTGGCAGATTATTATTGTTTTTCTTTGTCCCTTGATAATCAAGAACTATTGATGGAATGGATGAACTCGTCGGAAGTGAATTCAAATGAAAAGGAAATAGGTAGCGGTTGGAAGTATTCGTTAAAACCGTGTCAATGCTTCTGTTTTGTCACCATATAATTACATCTTTTCTGATGCTTCAATATTTATTATCTGTTCTTTAGTTCCGAGTAAAAGTAAAGTAAGAACAAAGAAAAGCAGTAAAAATCAGGCTAAAACAAGGTAAATTATAAATAGAAGAAATGACAGATAGTAACATGCCTAGAAGGTTAACTGAGATAGTTTCAAATGTTAATCTATGGGGGAGCCGTTGGGGGTAGATACCACCAACAATCTCTCGCTAGGCATTTTAAGTTCTCATTGATTCTCAGAAAAACATTCATTTCTAAGGATATGCTTTTAAAGAAGTGAAATACAAAATAATTGACATAATTGTTAAATTTATAAAACCATTGTTACATTTGTTATATAAATTATCGAAATATTTATATCCATATAGATTCTATTAATTTTTAACAAATCGATATTTTTAGAGGAGGAGAAAAAAAATGAAAAAATATATTATAAAATCGTTAAAATGTGCAGGTGTTTTACTGGCTATTATGCTAATGTTACCAATGGGAGCTATAGCTACACGACAATTATCTGCGGTTGAACTCGAAAAAGAAAAAGTAAACAGAAATTTACCAGATTACTTAGAAAATACAATACTTAATGGTAATTATAAAGTAGTAATAACCGAAGACGGTAAACCTCCAATGGATTTACTTAATTATGATTACTGTATATCCTATAAGGATATGGAGAAGATTTGTAAGGTTGCTCGACAAGTATATAACTGGTCGTACAATCTTGATCCTTATCCATTAGAAGTTGCCAGTACCAATGAAGAATACATTCCCGATTATTATGAAGATGCCATACCATGTTATGACGGTAGTCCCCATCAAATATCTGGAAAAATACGATTGAAAGTATTTTTTGCAAAAGATTTTTACCATAAACCAAATAATATAGCTAATCTTCAAAGTTTAATAAACAAAGGTTGGCAGAGATTTATTCGATTTGCCGTTGTCCCTGTCACGGTTGAATATTATACAGGTATATGGGACGCTTCAAATTGTCCTGTATATGACACAGAACAATGCTTATATGATCTTGATCAGGATTGCCATTCCTATCAAACCGCGGATAATATCCTAGTAATGGGTTGGATTAAGTTAGGCGATCATAATGGCAGAGCAAATTTACCAGGATTCTTTAGTGTAGGCGCAGAATCTGTATTAGTTCTTAACCATCCAAAAGATAGCATTGTTCAACATGAAATATCCCATAATTTCAATTGTCCAGAAGGTGGATGGTGGCCATGGGAACATAATTATCAATCATGCGTAATGAACTACTGGTATTGTTTTATCCATTCAACAGTATGGTGTAATTCATGTTATAATAAAATATTTAATCGAATATGGAGCGGTTAGATAAAAAAGGTCATAATGTTATAACTCAAGCAAGTATCAAATTAAATATATTAATATATAAGCATCTCGCATATATTTAATTTGAGGAAATTCTTGATATGAGTTACATATGAAAAGAACAACAGGGCTATTAGTTGTGATTATCGGATTTGAGATATTTTCACTTGTTATTCCAACAACTATAGGAGTGTTATATAGTAAAAATAATTTTGATGACAATAATTCCAATAACTATCTGTATCATCCTTTCTTCAAGAGTATTAACAACGATGATGTCGGTAGATTTGATGATGATAAAATTGATTTTTACTCAGAGAGTAACAAATCGATTTATATAATCAAAATATCAAATCCTCACGACATACGTCTTGAACAGCTTACATGGAATATCACTCAAAACGCAATCGGCGAGAAATGGTCATCAGGAGCATTTGTCACACGTTGTCAAGTGTATGATGAGAAAATGGGAAACGGATTGATCCCAATTATGTTTACTACTGGAGATGGATGGACACCAGACATTAAACTTCAGTACTACCATTTTCAACTTGGTCAGAGGATAAATTACACATATGATAATCGAACACTTCATAAATACGATAACCAATCTATTGTTAAGGTTTTTTTTGAGTATCCTTTTCATTCTAGTATTCCACCAGGAACATGGTATCTTGTTTTTTCAAGTGTTATTCTTGATTTAGAACAAACCGATATACTAACCGAGCAATCAATAAGGATGGTGTTCAGTGGTAATTGCAGCGATATGAATATTTCCACGAGCGAAGGCGGCAACGTGTATGCATTTTGGTATGGAGAATATGATGCGACTGTTATCATAAGCAAATCAAATGTGCTCGA
The DNA here is from genome assembly GCA_902384685.1 of uncultured archaeon. Taxonomy (GTDB): domain Archaea; phylum Thermoplasmatota; class E2; order DHVEG-1; family DHVEG-1; genus SM1-50. The sequence continues at coordinate 5,497 of CABMCU010000043.1, forward strand.
GATGATGATAAATGGAAAGAAGTGCTTTCATGTAGAAAATACATTATTTTATTGGTATGATAGTATTCCAGTTTCACGGGGTTTTTGGAATCTTAAATGGATTACTCCTGTGGAGACCAAGACATTTCGTTATATTGTGCTGAATGGGCGTTCATTTTATAGGGAAGATACAGTAGAGGGGTGTATTTGGGGAATGGGAAGAAGTGGAAATTATACAATCATTACAAGTTATAGAGAGCATAGCCGGACTATTTCAGGATATGATTGGGCATATTATCCCGTATTTGTAGGATTGGATGTGAAGTTGCCATAAAAAATATCGAGATTGATACGTATGAAGAAACAATTAGTACTCATCGGAATCGTTACCATACTTGTTACTGTTGGTTTAAGTGGATGTCTCCGTGAACAAGGAATAAGTATTGAAAAGATCGATGAGACTCGTAATGACTTTTATGTTATCATTGAGGATCAATTCAAGCAGTTTCCCGTGACTATACAAAAATTATTCAATACTACAGAAACCCCGAGAAACTTAACCTTTGAAGATTTTCAAAAATTTCTTAATATCTCACTCGTGCATACAAATCTCGTCGGATGTGTCTATCAAGGAAGAGTGTACAATTCATGGAGAGGATATCTTCAGTATCAGGATGTAATCTACTACGTTGACTTTGATGATTTTTTTGGAGCAGATCATGCATATTACCTTACACATAATTACAGGATCGCCTATAGACTCGATGAACTAGCAGTGAATATGAGCGAACAGCAAATAGAGCAATTTCCCCATCTGAAAGAAATTATACATTCAAAAAACATGACATATATAGCAACACCCGAAAAAGAATTTAATTCACTTAAAAATGTTCTTGACGCAGCAAATTTTGCAGAGTATATTCTATATCAACATAAGTATTATAGAATAGGTTTATCTCTTGCTGATTGAGAGATAGATAATTGATTACCATTCTTGAATAGAGCATCGTATTTTCTTCTTTTAAATCCAAGATCATTAATGATTCGCATAAAGGACGGGTTTTAGAACCGTGTTAATACTTCTGATTTCTCTCGGTTCCAAACCTTTAAATAAATCTTCTTACTAATTAATTAGGAGTAACATATATTCTATGGGAGCTGAAAGAACTTATGTCGCGTAATGAGAAATCAGTATGGATTTTCCTC
>CABMCU010000044.1 GCA_902384685.1 uncultured archaeon
AAAGTCGACTTCGTTTTCCTTTATTTTATTATGTTTTTTCCAGTTATATATCCTCATGATTGTCATCCCATCCATGGCTGGATGGAATGTAATTTTAGGTTAAATGATTTTTGAGACAATGCCCTATATCATTAAGTTGTTCGGTTTTTTCCAAACATTATCAGACACTATTTAAACTCTGCCAGATATAACCAGAATTAAACTCAGATGTGATCGCTATGGATAAGAAAAAAACGCAATTAACAGGAATATTAATCGTAAGTATGCTGACATGCGCAAGTCTTGTGGCAGTTATTACTCTTTCGCCACTTGATAAAGGAACCTATACCTACAAACTCAATACATTCCAATCATATGACGAACTACTTTCATTCCTGCAGAAAAGATACGAAAATGGAGCTAACCAGGGACGATTTACTTCAGGTGGTTATAATATTGCAATTGAAAAATCTGCACAAGCACCAACTGCGGATGCAACAACTTTAGGTGGTGAGACGACGCTTCCCTCCTATTCAACCACAAACGTTCAAGTGGCTGGTGTCGACGAACCTGATATTGTTAAAACCGATGGAACGTATCTCTATGTCGTAGCAAACCAGACTGTTTACATCATTAAAGCTTATCCTGTAACAGAAGCAACCATTCTTTCAAAGATCACAATTACGAATGTCACCATCTCTAACATCTTCATCCGCGGTGACCGACTTGTTGTCTTCGGTGACACTGGTGGTTTCTACGCCTATCCCCTTCTTGAAGGTGACGTCAAAACAGACATGATCCGTCCTGGCATCTTGTGGGGTGGTGTATCACAAACGGTCATCAACGTCTACGATCTCAGCAATCGAGCGGACCCGACGCTTGTAAAAGAAATCAGAATCGACGGTGGGTATTTTGATGCTCGTTTGATTGATGAGTATGTTTACGTCGTCTCGGCCGAATACACTTCTGACATTTACTATACGCTTGATGAAAAAAATTACACTCTCAATGTACCTCAAATCTGTGTAGATAATGTAAGCCAAAATATCTCTACAGACGATATGTATTATGTTGATGTTCCAGAGCTTTCCGACTCCATGACCCATGTGATATCATTAAACCTAGATACCAATGATATTGTCGAAAAAAGTTTTATGCTTGGTAGCTCACAAACGATGTATGTATCAAAAGACAACATTTTCCTTGCATCAGCTCATTATCCCTACTATCCTATGTTATATAAAACCAATAGCGCATCAACCAGCGACAAAGAAACAACAATCTTGCATAAAATTTCCATTCACACGGGTAACGTTACCTATATTGCCCAAGGAGAAGTCCCTGGTCATATACTAAACCAATTCTCTATGGATGAGCATAACGGATTCTTTAGAATTGCAACAACCTCAGGAAACAACTGGGAAGAAGGTTCTCAAACCAGCAACAACATCTACATCCTTGATGAAACCCTCAACCAAGTTTCAAAGGTCGAGAATATCGCACCTGGAGAATCCATCTACGCGGCACGATTTCTTGGAGATCGCGCGTATCTCGTCACTTTCGTACAAGTCGACCCACTTTTCACAGTTGATTTATCAGACCCCTATAATCCGCGAATTCTCGGTGAACTGAAGATACCCGGATACTCCGAGTATATCCACCCCTATGACGAAACACATATCATTGGCATCGGGAAGGAAGTCGACCCCAGCATAGATGCCAATAAGGTACATACCCCCGGAGCCATTTACTATACTGCGATATTAGGTTTGAAGCTCGCTTTGTTTGACGTTAGCGACATCGAAAATCCCATTGAAGAATATAAAATCGTCATCGGCGACCGTGGAACAGATAGCCCCGCTCTCTACGACCACAAGGCTTTCCTCTTTGATAGAGAAAAAGAACTCCTCATCATTCCCGTCAGCCTCTATGAGATATCTCAGGAAATAAAAGACAGATATGCCGCAAGCAATGGCACTGAAGAACTGTCCGGTGAATTTACCTTCCAGGGTGCCTATGTCTACCGACTCAGCCTTGAAAACGGTTTTGAATATAAAGGTCGTATCACGCATCAAACCGTTGAGGAAATACAACAACAGACCAATGATTACTACTGGTACTGGGGTTCCTCGAGTACTGATATCACTAGAACACTGTTCATCGGCGATGTGATTTACACGATTTCAGATTCGATGGTAAAAATGAATAACCTTGAGGATCTCAGTGATATCGCAAGTATCGACTTAATCTAAATCCTACTTGCACATTGATGAGAGAGGGAAACTTCCTTTCCTCCTCCCTTCTGCTCCCTTCATCCCTCTCTCCTATCTTTTTTTTAAATATTTTTTAACTATTCTATTCTAAGTATAAATAGATAACCTCCGGAAAACCTATTAAATAACAATGGATGGGAGGTCGTGGGTATATCATATGAGTGCAGCACTAGGCATACGGCGGGAGGACAAAAATCGCTGGGAACAGAGAGTACCTCTCACCCCTCAACATGTAATGGACCTAAAAAAGAAGTATGATATCGAGACGTTCATTCAACCCTCAGACATCCGGATTTTCACAGGGAATGAATATCAAAATGCAGGTGCTCATGTCCAAGATAGTTTAACTCCTAGCTCTGTTGTTTTTGCAGTAAAAGAGATTCCTGTTGATTTTTTTGAAAAAGGAAAAACCTACGTATTTTTTTCCCATACAATCAAAGGTCAAGAACATAATATGCCGATGTTAAAAAAAATGATGGAAATAGGATGTACATTGATTGATTACGAACGCATAGTCGATGCAAGTGGAAGACGACTCGTGTTCTTCGGTAGGTTTGCTGGTTTAGCTGGTATGATCGATACATTATGGACATTCGGACAACGATTAAAATGGGAACACATAGACTCGCCATTCAGGAAGATAAAACAGACGATTCATTACAAGGATTTGCAGGACATTAAGAAACATTTCATTTCTGTTGGTAAAGATATAAAAACTAAAGGTCTTCCTCAAATCCTAACGCCTTTGATCATTGGATTTGCAGGGTATGGACATGTATCTATGGGTGCACAAGAGATACTTGACATATTACCCGTAAAGGAAATAAAACCAGGAGAAATCGATTCTATCTACAAAAATCCTTCAAATAAGATTATTTACAAAGTAGTATTCAAAGAAGAACATATGGTACAGCCAGTTGAATCCGATAAAAAATTTGATCTAAACGAATACTATAGTCATCCTGAAAAATATTCTCCTGCCTTTGAGTGTTACATACCATCACTTTCAATCTTGATGAATTGTATCTTCTGGAACACCCAATACCCGCGTCTCCTTACAAAAAAATATCTTAAGAAATCCTTTGAAAAGAAAGAAAAACTCCGTCTTAAGGTAATCGGTGATATCAGTGTCGATATCAATGGTGCTATTGAGTTCACTGAGAAAACAACATCTCCGGATAGCCCTGTCTTTCTGTATAATCCGAGCACCGATACAATCAAAGATGGTTATAAGGGTGATGGCATCGTGGTGATGGCGGTTGATAACCTCCCTTGCGAATTACCTAAGGAATCGTCTCAGTCTTTTAGCGAAACCCTCATACGATTTGTTCCTGATATGATGAAAGCTGATTTCACCCTCGATGATTTCGACTTAGTAAAATTACCCCCTGAGATAAAAAATGCGGTGATACTCTATCAAGGGAAGCTGACCCCTACCTATAACTACATCAACAAATATTTATAAGGTTATTTGTTTCGCTGCTTGGTAATTTTCCGTATTTGGAGGTAGACTAATGAAAAAAATACTTGTACTTGGCGCAGGTATGGTCTCACGACCGATGATTCAGTATCTCTTAGATCAACCTGATTATCATGTGATTATGGCAAGTAGAACTGTTAGTAAAGCAGAACAAATGATCGGTGGTCATCCACAGGGAGAGGCATTTTCCTTAGATGTCAATGATGACAGAAAAGTAGAGGAGTTCGTTTTAAAAGCAGATATTGTAGTCAGTCTTTTACCTTACACGTATCATGTGAAGGTCGCTGAGATGTGTATAAAACATAAGAAACAGATGGTTACAACCTCGTATGTCAGCGATGCGATGAAAGCGTTGGATACGAAAGCAAGAGCTGCAGGGATCCTCATTCTCAATGAATGTGGTCTTGATCCCGGTATTGATCATATGTCAGCAATGCGGATTATCCATGATGTGGAAAAGAAAAAAGGAAAAGTCGTAAGTTTCCGGTCGACGACTGGTGCGCTTCCGTCCCCTGAGGCGAATAATAACCCGTTCGGGTATAAATTTTCATGGGCACCACGCGGCGTTCTTCTTGCATCTAGGAACGCAGCTAAATGGCTTGAAAACGGTAAAGAAATCTCTATCCCTGGCGAACAATTATTTGAAAACTATTTCTTACAGGATATTAAAGGGGTCGGGGTATTTGAAAATTATCCGAACCGTAATTCAGTTTCATACAAAGGCATCTATGGGTTAAAAGATGCAACTACAGTGTATCGTGGGACGTTCAGGATGACCGGCTGGTGTGAAACTATGCGAGCAATCGTTGTACTTGGTTGGTTAAACGAAGAACCACTGAAAAGTTATATTGGGAAGACTTATGGGGATCTCACCAGGCATCTGATCGGTGCGAAAGCTAAGGACAATCTCCCAGTCACAACCGCATTATATCTCGGTCTTAAACCCTATTCTGCGATCATCAAACGACTCGAATGGCTTGGTCTATTTGGAAACGAACCCTTGCCGAAAGACAAAAACAATCCCTTAGATTACCTTAATGTACTGACTTTACAAAAGATGTCGATGGGTATGCACGAGCGAGATATGGTTATCATGCATCATGAATTTATTGCGGAATACGCCTCGAAAAAAGAATATATGACATCGACCCTCGTCGATTATGGCATTCCCGATGGCGATACTTCTGTTGCGCGTACCGTTGCGCTTCCTGCTGCTATCGCAGTAAAAATGATTCTTAAGAAAGAAATCAACATAACCGGTGTTCATATCCCTGTTATCCCCGAAATTTATAACCCGATCTTGGATGAACTCGAAGAGATAGGTATTAAATTTATAGAGAAAACAGAGAAAATCTAAAATTAACCGATATTATTTTATAACAAGGAAGGATACCGCTCAAACAGGGAACTGTCCTATTTTAAAGGAATATAGAGAGTATGACAATGAAGCCAACAGAAGTCCATAAAACTCTTGGCAGATATATGCTTGCAGATGGCTTTGACCTCGTCTTAGATCTTAAGAAAAGCAAGGGATGCAGAATCTATGACTCCCGAACTGGGACATATTTCCTAGATGGTTTCTCGTTTTTCGCAACCGCACCAATTGGATGCAATCACCCCGCGATGACCACCCCTGAATTTATTAAAAAAATGGGAGAATTGGCGATCAATAACCCGACGAACTCTGATATCTATACAGTTGAGATGGCTGAATTTGTCGACACCTTTGGAAAATACGCAGTTCCAAAACATTTCCATCACTTATTTTTCATTGCTGGAGGAGCACTCGCAATAGAAAACGGGCTCAAAGCTGCTTTTGATTGGAAAATACGAAAAAACCTAGAGAACGGAAAGGGAAAGAAAGGAAGGCAAGTCATACATTTCAAGGATGCATTCCACGGCAGGACAGGCTATACCCTTTCCATGACCAACACCTTTAATGTGAACAAAACAAAGTATTTCACGAAGTTTAACTGGCCACGAATCGAAAATCCAAAGATGCGTTTTCCACTCACCGATGCAAATCTAAAGGATGTTAAAGAGCGGGAAAAACAAGCGGTCGCTGAGATAAAAAATGCTGTCGCTCAGAACCCAGATGATATCGCTGCTCTCATCATTGAACCTATTCAGGGAGAAGGAGGGGATAATCATTTTCGCAAGGAATTCTTCCAAGAACTCCGGAAGCTCTGCGATGAACACGATATGATGTTCATCGTCGATGAAGTGCAAACCGGCGTGGGACTGACCGGGAAAATGTGGGCGTACCAGCATTTTGATTTCGAACCAGATATCCTTGCATTCGGCAAGAAGACACAGGTCTGTGGTATCATGGTTGGAAACCGTATCGATGAGGTTAAAGAGAACGTTTTTGTTGTCCCAGGCAGATTGAACTCTACGTGGGGTGGGAACCTCATTGACATGGTCCGCTGTCAGAAATATCTCGAAATAATCGATGAGGAGAATCTCATTAAAAATGCAGAGATCCAAGGGAAACGATTACTCCAGGGATTAGAGATAATGGAGAAGAAGTATCCACAGAAAATAATGAATGTACGCGGCAGAGGTCTGATGTGCGCATTTGATTTATTGACACCAGAAAAAAGAGATGCACTAAAAGACAAACTTTATGCAAATCATCTTCTTGTTCTGACCTGCGGATCCGTCACCATACGGTTCCGTCCACCGTTAAACATCACATCCGAGGAAATAGACGAGACTTTAGAGATAATCGAAAAAACAGTAAAAGCTTTCTAAAAATTTTATAAGGTTATCTTATCTTTGATATAGGAAGCAACATCCTGTATTTTTTTTCGCTCTTGCTTCGTAGTATCACGATTCCGTACTGTGACCTTTTTGTCATTCAATGTTTCATGGTCTATTGTGATACAAAATGGTGTACCTATCTCATCCATGCGCGCATACCGTCGCCCGATGGTTCCACTCTCATCATAGAACGTTGCGATTCCCTCTGTTCTTAACATAATATCAATTTCTTTTGCTACTGCGATAAGCTTGTCATCACCGATTAATGGGAAAACCCCGACCTTGATTGATGCTACAATTGGGTTCAATTTTAAAATCGTATATTCCTCCTCGTTCTTTTTTCCCTCAACATAATTATGCTCAAGAAGGAAATATAAGATTCTATCGATCCCATATGAAGGCTCTATGACATGAGGAATGAATTTCTCGCCACTCTGCTTTTCTTTTTTCTCCACAATTTCATAACAATCCTTCGGGATATCGATTGATTCGCCATCGATCGTCACAGTAATATTATTGACTTTTTCCGCGTCCATCTGCTCCAGTTGTTCCTTGATTTTCCCTGCTTTTCCTGAAAACCGTGGCCCAAGCATATTCATCTTAGGAACCACTTTTTTCACCGTCACATCTTGTGATTCTTCGAACGGTCGCAACGCATACATATCAACACTTGATGAGACGATGTGTGCATTCAGATCGTACGCGGACCGATCCGCGATCCCGACGCATTCCACCCATCCGAACCGTTCGCTATACAACTCAGCATCCCAGCATTCGGTCGCATAATGCGCAAGTTCATCGGCTGCATGTTTCCGAAAACGGAATTTCTTTCGATCGACCCCTGCAGAAAGGAGAAAATCCTGGGTAAGATATACATAGTAAGCCAATGCTTGATTGTTGATGATTTTCTTCTTCACTGCATCTGCTACCGAGATTTTCCATTCTTTCTCATTATCGACAAGAATCAACTCTTCGTCTTTTTTCGAATCAAAAAGAGGATGTGTCTTATCTTTTGGATCTAAGAATATCTCTGCTTCGGCCATAGAAAACTCACGTTGACGGAGCGTTCCTTGCCGAGGAGAGATCTCATTACGGTACCCCTTCCCGATCTGAACCACACCAAACGGTAGTTTTTTCCTGCTATATTGATAAAGCAGATGAAAGTTTGTGAAGATTCCTTGTGCAGTCTCCGGTCGTAGGAATGCTTTCCTTCCTTCACCTACACCAATCGTAGTAGAAAACATAAGATTAACCGGATGAGCATCGTGTAATTCAGACTTACATGTCGGGCAGAAGATACGATTTTCCTTTACAGCTTGTTCGACAGAGATACCTTTCTCGATGATGTCCTCTACTTTGTACGACCGTTTACATTTCCCACAATCGACGCTCAGATCAGTAAACTCATCCACATGACCAGACGCCTTCAAAACCTCATATAAAGTAATGGTTGGTGTAATAATTTCAATGCAGTTATCCTTCAAAAGATAATATGATCTCCAGAGATTCTCGATATTGTTTTTTAATTGTGATCCAAGCGGACCGTAATCGTAGAACCCTGCGATACCACCATAAATCTCAAATGATGGATAGATAAATCCCCTCCGTTTGGCCATCATCATAATTTTATCGTAAATATCTTGAGGCATCAGCGGAATACTCCTAGATTAGATAAGGAAATTCATTTGGAGGATTTAAACATGCATGCCATCAGATCAATATCAGTAACCATTCCCAGCAGTTTATTTTCAGGGTTGACCACAGGAACATGGCTGATCTTGTTCTTTATCATTTTTAGCGCGATTTCAGAAATCGGGTCATTCTTATACGCTTTAATGACATTCGTAATCATTATCTCTTTCACTGCAACCGGTGGTAAATCAACCTTTGTTGTAGAATAGTACAACCGGATTGTGTCGCGGATTCCCTCCCAGGTCCAATCATCTTCGTCACCACCCATACCTAGATTGGTCTGAGATACGCTTTCTTTAATATGGCTGAGTTTAAATAAATCACCTTCGCTGACAATGCCGCCAAGTTCACATTCTTTGTTAAGAATAGGAAGTGCTGTTTCGCTTGTCACGCTAATGATCTCCATGATGATCGTAATCGGTGTTTCCTGATAAACTGGGACGAGATTTTTTGTAAAATAGTTATCTACGACATCATTATATTTGTCGTCTAAGGCTATGAGAACGTCGGTGGGGCTGATAATTCCAACAAGATTTTTCCTCTTATCGATAACAGGGAGACCATGGATTCGATGTTCATAGAAAAGTTTTGCAGCTACTGATAAATCATCATCTTTCATCACAGTGTACGGAGTCTTACTCATAATTAATGCGATTTGTTCTTCATCGGGATTCTTGAAAATATCAGAACGAGTGAGAACACCGACAACTTTCTTTGTGTCTTTCTTCAGGATCGGCATCCCAGATACATTATGTTTTGCAAGAATTTTTAATGCTTCTCTAATTGTTCCTGGAACATACCCAACAACTAATTCCTTTGACATCGCATCTTCGATTTTCATCATCATTATCCCTCTCATCCCTACCTATTTTGAAACATATAATAGCTTTAAAGAGTCTCTCTCTAAAACGATAAATTTTTCTGATAGGTCGCGACCCTGAATACAGTCATCTAAATTTAAAGCTTTCCTTGGAGTATATGTGACATTTGTCAATAACTCTTCAAGAGCGAACAGACCGGTCTTAAATAACGCCTGTACCTCCTGAATTACATCAGGGGTATTAATCATCGCATTATCAGTTCCAAGCAGAAGAGGAACACCAGTCTTTTTCATGAGTTTCAGATTATTTTTCAAGTGAAAAAACATATATGATCGAGGGCATACTACGATTGGTATATTAGCGTCGTTGACTCGATCAAGATCTGCCTTAGTGGCAGCAATCATATGTACAAGCAGATTCGGATGTAGATCCAAAATTTGATCGATATCTTCACATACAACCTCACTTGCATGCAATGCAAAAAGCTTCTTTTTTTTTCGTACATGCTTTGCTATCTTCTCAATTTCAGAAGGCTCCCAATCAGATATACTACTCAAGCCGATTCCATCGGAATTTTGCAACAGCTTATCAAGTTCCTCTTTTTCGTAGATCATCTGAGATGGCCTTGAAAGGACTACTGAATCAATATCACAGTATTTCATCGCTTTTTTAAGCTGGAAAATCCCGATAAGCCCACTTTCCCGAAAATCACAAAAACACGAGGTACCTGACGCGGTCATTTCCCCAAGAGACATTCGTATCCCCTCAAGGATCTCCTGTTCCGATGCCTCCTTTAATAATCGATGTTTCAATCCAGCTGGTGGCGCTACAAGGTCTTTTACATTGCATGGGAGCTCAAGATGTTTAAACCGAATAAAAGAATCACCGAGGTGGGTATGAGCATTGATACACGTTGGAAGAATTAACCCTTTGGCTACAGGTTTTTCAGGTGGAGTACCTTTTCTAACCCCTTCTAATACTCTACCTTTATCAAAATCAAGATACCCAGTAATAAAACCATCTTTCGTAAGGATTTCGCCCTGAACATATTTCATGTGAACTAATGTAAGAAACATAAGTTTTTAACCTTTTTTTAATCTCGATAATAGGTTGTTTAGCATATAATAGAAATATTTTTGTATACACCATATGATTTCTCTTTCTCTCTTTAATGAGTCAATAGGTATCAAATTTGTGCGATATCATAAGATTAACGAGTAGAAATGAGATGGTAAACATGATTGTTAACGATCTAGAAAAAATTACTACAGTCGATAAAGCAAATATGCTTGATGGGCTCGCCCGATTTCCAGAGCAAATCAAAGAGTCTCTTGCGATTGCTAAAGCAACAGAACGATTCAATTTCATCAAGGTTGATAACGTGATCATCTCGGGTATGGGCGCCTCTGCAATTTCTGGAGATATCCTGGCAAGTTTGTTCCGGGATAAACTCGATGTTCCTCTTTTTGTCAACCGGGAATACGATCTACCGAAATGGGTAAACAAGGACACCCTTGTTATCTGTATCAGCTATTCAGGAAACACCATTGAAACCCTGAGTTCGTTTAAGAACGCTAGTCAGAAAAAATGTAAAATAATATGCATCTCCACAGGGGGGAAGCTTCAGGATCTTGCAGAAAAACGCGATGTTCCGTTTGTGAAAATTCCAGCTGGAATACAACCACGAGCTGCAACCGCTTACTTGTTATTCCCTTCGATGATATTTTTAAAAAAAATCGGTTTGATTAAAACCGCTATTGAAACAGACATCGATGAAGCGATAACAGTGACACAAGAATTTGTCACCATGAATACAAAAACAGCTCCTGAGGATAATAACTTAGCAAATCAGCTTGCAAAAAAAATCTTTAGTACAATTCCACAAATATACGGCTGGGGCATCTATACACCGATTGCGGTACGATGGCGTCATCAATTCAATGAGAATAGCAAAGTAATTGCACGTTCGGATCTTGTCCCAGAATGTAACCATAATGATATCGTTGGTTGGTCTGCGAATCCTGAAATATCAAAACAGTTCTCTTGTGTTTTATTCCGCGATAAGGATGAAGAGAGCATCGATATAACCACCCGATTGAATTTTATGCGTGACCTCTTCCGCAACACTGCGGGCAATGTCATTGAAATCTCTCCCAAAGGAAAAAGTCAACTCGCAAAAATGATGTACCTCATGTGCCTTGGGGATTTTACGAGCTGCTACCTTGCAGTATTACGAGGGATCGATCCAAGCCCAGTTGATATCATCACAGAGTTAAAGAAACGACTCGCAGATAAATAACCCCTTTGAATTCTTCATTTATTTTCTTCAAAAAACATAAATACGTATTACCGCATCTTTGCATGAAGCACTCAAAGATAGTTGATGAGGATTATTGTGTATCAAAAAGCTCAGAGTAGTTTTCTTAGTCTTATTGTCCTGTTGTTTATGGCAAATTCGGTATTGACTCCTTTCGTCTTGGCGCAAAACGAACCAACGCTCTCTATTGAAATAGATGATTCTAACACGCAAAACGAAATTATAGAAAACACCATTTTTGAAGAAAAAAGCTATGATGTCATCGTGAATGCATACAATGAAACAGGATTTATCTTCGATGTCCTTGATGTAAATGTTTCCTTCCTCGGCTCCTTTTATAACACAAGTACAGGATTTATAACATTACAGGCTCCTCTCTTTGAAAAATTTAAATCATTTAATATCACAGCTACAAAGGACGGATATCTTAAAGCTGAACTTGAAATAACTGTAATGAAAGGGAAATTGTCGATAGTTGCAGATCGAGGCACCATAGAAGAAAAAAAGGAGTTCCAAGTCACTGTTAAAGATCAAGATAATAAACCAGTAGCGGACGCTTTTGTGTATGTCACTCCGGAAACCAATCCAGTGGTTACAGACCTACAAGGCGTAGCATATGTATTAGCACCTGATGTTGAGATGATTACTACTGCAACAATCCAAGTCAACAAGAGTGGTTATTTTCCTGGATCAACGAATATCCGTATAGAAAATGCAGAAGGATTTGCATTTGACCTTACTGAATCACAATTCCTTCAAATTCTTCCTATTCTCATTGCTGTTCTCGTGGTCATCTTCGCTATAGTCTATGTGTTATGGCGGCAAAAAAGAACTCCGATGATACCTCATCAGACGATACAAATAGAATCAGATGAAATACTACATACATTTCAGCAAGAAAAGCAGGGACAGCGGTTCAAAAATAAACCAACAATATTTTTTGAAAAAGAAAAACGAAACATCTCTGTTTCACCTCCTCAACCCAGAGTGGAAGAAATACGAATTCCAGTGCAGGGGAAAAAAAAGGAGACTACTGTTTTATCCGATGAAACAGAGGTAGAACCAGTTTCAGAGAATCAGAAAAAAGAACAGAACGAATGGTTCAAAGGGCAGGATTATATGCGATACAAAATTGATGAGCTTACAGGGAAAATCGATCAACAAACAGATGGAAAATGGTTCGAAGGGGAACATGATATTGAATATAAAGTCGATAAAACTTTAAAAAAGAGTTTTAAGAAAAAAAAAATTGAAGAAGACATTAAGTAATGAATTTTATTTCACTAATGATGATCGTACCACGTTCGGTGACATTACTTTATGGCGATTAATTCATTCAGAGCATTTGGATCGTTTGATTCTCTATGAAGTTAATGTTTGAGCTTTCCAAAGAACAAAAAAAACTCCCCTGCGCCGAGGTGCTAGCAACTCTTAATGCAGAAAATATAGGTTATATTGTCGTGGATTCAAATGAAGATGTAATCATTGTCGAGATCAAACCAAATGATTCAATCATCAAGAGATTCGCGGAACGACTCGCATATACTTTTGTGATCGACGAACTCTTGTTTTCATGTCCAGCTACTTTGGATGATATGGTTCGATGTGCAGAGAAACATCCTCTTATGAAAGATGGATCAATTGCAATCCGATGTAAAAACCGCTCTTCATCTATTCAATCACAGGAACTTATTGACCGCTTTGGAGATATCTATACAAAAAATAGGTTAGTAAATCTCACGCATCCTGAAATCGAGTTGCGTGCAGTAGTAACAGAGAACACAGCCTATGTTGGAATTAAAAAAACCACTCTAGAAACAAGTCACTTTCAAAAGCGAAGAGGGCACTTTCGTCCGTTCTTAATGCCAATTACACTTCATCCAAAAGTGGCTCGTGCATTAGTAAATCTTGCGTCTATTAAAAAACAAGAAACGCTGCTTGATCCATTCTGCGGTACTGGTGGAATTCTTCTTGAAGCAGGACTTCTTGGAATACACATCATAGGGAGTGATATAGATAAGAAAATGATAGATGGATGTCGGAAAAACCTCGAATTTTACCACCTGAAAAATTTTACATTATTTTGTGCTGACATTGGCCATATCTCAAAACATATCAGTTCAGTCGATGCGATAGTGACCGATTTCCCCTACGCTAGAGCAACAACAACGAAGGGAGAGCAACTGATACGACTCTACAACCGTGCGTTCATGAACATTTCACAAATCCTCAAGAAAGACGGACGTGCTGTAATAGGATGTTCTGACGAAGAAATACTTGTTATAGGGAAAGAATATCTCTCGGTGCTTGAAACATATCCGATAAAATCCCATCGAAGCCTTACGCGATATTTTATTGTCTATAAAAACTCATAAAATTGATATGATAATAATATAGGAAAAGAATCCAACTTTTGAGATCAAAAAGCGTTATCCGAATAGAGAATGGTATACCCATAAACAGTTTTGTTCCTCCTACATACAACTATAATGTAACCAAAACACTTTTACGCCCAAGGAATATCCATCTGTTACATGACCCAACTACGTATCATCTTCCTAGGAACTGGTGGAAGTTGGCCTACCCTTAAACGAAATGTCTCCTCTGTTGCTATAAAACGAGGCAGCGAAATTTTATTGTTTGACTGTGGAGAAGGAACCCAACGACAATTCCAACAATCAAACCTTAGCTATATGCAGATCTCAAAAATTTTTATAACACATTTTCATGGTGATCATTTTCTTGGGTTACCCGGCTTGATTCAAACTATGCAGTTGAATGATCGAGACCAACCACTTCACATTTATGGACCAAAGGGTATGGAGGAACTTACTCACCAGCTTCTCACACTTGGGTATTTTCGGCCCTCTTACAAGATTATTTCACATGACATGAATAATGGTGATGAAATCGAATTTGAAGATTATAGCATACGTGCATTGAAAGTAAAACATAATATCCCTGCATTCTCCTATCGTCTTTGGGAACATCAACGCCCAGGAAAATTTAACAAACCGAATGCTATAGAAATCGGGGTTCCTGAAGGGCCATTATTTAGTAAATTACAACGTGGACAATCTATCATCCTTGCAAACGGGAAGAAAATCACACCAGACATGGTCCTGGGTCCATCAAGAAAAGGTAGAATGATAGTAATCTCCGGTGATACAAAACCTTGCGAAGAGTTGATAGCATTTTCAAAAGACGCAGACGTCTTAATTCATGAAGCGACCTTTGACTCAGAACTTGAAGAGATTGCAAAGGAATACGGACATACGACTGCATTACAGGCAGCAGAAATAGCAAAAAAAGCAAATGTGGAAAAACTCTTTTTAGTCCATATCAGCCCAAGGTATCTTAATTACCATGTGTTACAGAATGATGCTAGGAAAGTGTTTTTACGCTCATTCGTCCCAAAAGATTTTCATGAAATTGAAGTAAAATTAAAAAAATAAATAGGAGATTATTAACAATTTATTCATTATGGGGTTTTGCAAAAAAGGTTGTTGCAACATTATAAATATTCATGTCAACGGTTTTGAGTTTTGTTACGGATTCGTTCAGATCAACTGGAACAATTTTATATCCTCGTAACGCAACCATTTTTCCGAAATGTTTATCTTTCACCATTTCCACAGCGGCAATACCATATCGTGTCGCTAATACTCGATCATATGCTGTCGGGGATCCTCCACGTTGGACATGGCCAAGTACAACAAACCTAGTTTCGATGCCTAGTCGGTTTTGGATTTCTTTCGCCAGACGTTGACCAATCCCACCAAGACGAACATGGCCAAACTCATCTTTTTCTTGAGATTGGATCACGAACTGATTCGCATCTTTTGGTCTAGCTCCCTCAGAGACCACCACAATACTAAATTTTTTTCCCTTTTTATGACGCGCTTTAAGATTCTTACAGACCGCATCGATAGAAAACGATCTTTCTGGAATTAAAATCTCATCAGCACCGCCCGCAATCCCTGATATCGTTGCAATCCATCCTGCATGTCGGCCCATAACTTCAAGAACCATGATTCGATGGTGCGATTCTGCTGTCGTATGCAGACGATCGATAGCTTCGGTGACAATAGAAACAGCGGTGTCAAACCCAAACGTATAATCAGTCCCACTGATATCATTATCAATCGTTTTTGGGACACCAATAACCGGAACACCCATCTTATGCAGTTTTAATGCAACCCCGAGAGTGTCTTCTCCTCCAATAACAATGAGGGCGTCAAGTTTAAACTTTTTCATATTTTTAATCACTGCATCGACATTTCCTTTCTCCTTGAATGGGTTTGTACGGGACGTTCCAAGAATCGTGCCACCCCTTGGTAAAATCCCAGAGATGTTGACGTCGGTAAGCGGCATGATATTTCCTTCAATAAGTCCTTTCCATCCATCAAGGATACCGATAACCTCCCAATTATTCTTCGCAGATTTTTTCACCACTGCACGAATCACTGCATTTAAACCCGGACAGTCACCGCCACCTGTTAAGATACCGATTTTTTTCATAATCCCCAATCATCTATTTTTTGCCGAAATCCTTTATAGATCGACTCTTTAATAATTTATGGTTTCAATCAGATGATTTACAATTTTTTCTGAGAAATGAAAACTAAATAAAAGATAATATTATTCTACATTAGAAAATACGGCAGATTTTATGGAACCCGAAAAAATCAATCTCACTGGTAATTTCTCGCATCAAACTATTGAAGAATTATTCACAACATTTCAGACATCTTCGAGCGGTATTTCACAGATCCAAGCAGAAGAACGATTACATGTGTATGGAGCAAATGAATTTACCAAAGAAAAAAAGAAGACAATTTTTCGAAAAATAATCGAAGCCCTGATTGAACCTATGACCGTCATTCTCATCATCGCTTCTCTTCTGTCTTTCTTCATCATCCAAGATCCTCTCGAGGCGATAGCTATTCTTGGTGTCGTTATCATCAACACTGTTATCAGTTTGTTTCAAGAAGGGAAAGCAGAAAAAGCAGCTGATGAACTCAAAAAAATTCTTTCTCCCCAATGCAAAATCATCCGCAATGGTAATGTGGATGTTATCGCATCAAAATTTTTGGTTCCCGGAGACATCATTGTCTTTGAATCTGGCGATATCATCCCCGCCGATGCACGAATAATTGAAGAAACAAACATACTTGTCGACGAGGCACATCTCACTGGAGAAAGCGAACCAGTTCAGAAAAATACACATCAAATCGTTGAGAAAAAACTTGAACTGTATGAGATGAAAAACATCATATTTGCTGCTAGTAAAGTGCTGAACGGTCATGGGAAAGCTCTTGTTGTAAAAACAGGAAATGAAACGGAAGTTGGAAAAATCGCAATCAATATTCAGCAAGCAGAAAAAGAACAAACCCCGCTTCAGAAAAAGATGAACCGTGAAGTCAAGGCACTTGTTGCACTAGCGATTGTTTCTCTTATTTTAGTCTTAGTGATGGGTTACTTGCGAGGAACTGATCTTGGTTTTTCAGTCTTGCTAGCGATAAGCATTTTAGTCGCCGTGTTCCCTGAAGGATTACCCGCATCGATGACCATCGCATTATCGCTTGCCATGGAGCGACTTGCGAAAAACTCTGTAATTGTCAAACGATTATCATCGGTGGAAACACTTGGGAATGTCGATTATATCTGCACAGATAAGACAGGGACTATCACCAAACATGATATGACCGTGAAGGAGTTTTTCATTGGAATAAAATTTTACGTCATGACTGATATTTTTAAGATGATTGGAGAAGGAAAATCTGCCCTATTGCATGATATTTTTTTAACATCGGTGAAATGTTCCACCGCTCAAGTCGTGGAACATGATGGAAACCTGATTAAAGAAACTGGTGATCCAACGGAGATCGCTCTTATAAAAGCATCAATCCTTAATGGATTTAAACCAAATCAATTTGATTCAGTTAAGATTATCGACAGCGTTCCATTTTCCTCTGATCTTATGTTTTCAGCAATCCTAACTCGAAATTATTCAGAAACACATGATATCTACATCAAAGGTGCTCCAGAAAAAATTCTCACTTTCTGCGATTCATACTACATCGATGGGAAAGTTCAGAACCTCGACGAGCATCATAGGCACCATATTGAAAAAGAGTTATCGACACGGTCGGAGAAAGGCTTTCGACTTATCGGTTTTATAAAAAAATCGAACATAAGTAATATACAGAAAATCGATGTAAATAACCTCTTTAGTTTTACTTTCCTTGCAACTGCTGCTATCTATGATCCACCGAAGGACGAAGTCAAACAGATGATTCAAGAGACAAAGGATGCCAACATCAATGTTGTGATGATTACTGGAGATAGTAAAAAAACTGGGTTTTCTATTGCAGAGAACGTTGGTATTGCATCCGATATCGCTCAGGCAATAGAAGGAAAAGACCTGGAGGAGATGAGCGATGAAGGATTCGGAAAATATGTCGAGCATCTTCGAGTTTATTCTCGTGTCGCACCACTTGATAAACTAAAAATCATTGAAAAATTACGTGAGAAAGATCACATTGTTGCCATGACTGGGGATGGTGTCAACGATGCCCCTGCCCTAAAAAAAGCAGACGTGGGTATCGCGATGGGTCGCGCAGGGACACAGGTATCACAGGAGGCAGCAAGTATCATCCTGACGGATGATAATTTTTCTGTGATCGTCAAAGCTATTGAGGAAGGGCGACGAGTGTATCAGAACCTTAAGACACTGATTCGATACCTTATTACAAACAATATCGGGAAAGTTGTTGGTGTTCTCATAACCCCTCTCTTAGGCTATCCTGTCCCGTTAATGCCTTTACAGCTCTTATGGTCGAATGTTGTGATGGAAACATTCCCTGGTGTCGGGGTGAGTACAGATTCTGCTGATAGGGATATTATGAAACGAAATCCATCAAAGCTTTCAGAACCAATTATTTCGAGGAAGCATCGACTGATTATGATTCTTGATGGAATCATATTTGGATTGTGTATCGCCGCAGGGTACATCCTGTCATTCCATTATATGATGAATCATGGTACGACAAAACAGCAAGCAGAGCTCTTGGCTGGGACCGTGTCGTTTGGAATAACATTACTCTCACCACAAATTTATGTTTTTATCCTACGTGAGGGGAATTTTATTGAGAAATTTAAACGACGAAACCTTTTGCTGAAATCTTTTTTTATTTTCACATTTCTCATGATCCTTGCTATAATCTATCTCCCTGGATTGAATACTTTGTTTACCACTTCTCCTATTTTTGACCCTATTCTTTGGGGACTGATTTTAGGATTCTCCCTTTTTACTACTGCATTCCGAGCATTATTAGGAGATGGCACGTTCTTCGTTAATAAATTTAGCTAAAAAATAGATTGAGTTTCATTGCATTTTAATTTAAACTACAGGTTTTGAATTCTAACAGTCCCGCCATCCTGGTGTTCAAATTCCTTCCCCCTATACATAAAAACATATCTTTTGAAAAGAAACATTGACATGATTTTAACGAATGTTTTTTGTACTAACGATTTCTTCGATTTTCGCTTCCAGAGGAATACCAATACTATTGGACCGAATGTAATGATTATCTCAAAACCAGGGGGTTCCTTTTAAGTTTTGAATATTAAATCATTAGATAAGTGAAAGAATTTTTCAAATGTTTTTCACTTGTTTTTAAGTCATTGTTATATAGTTCAGAGGGATTTATGATGAGGAGGATATAAATATGAAAAGAAACACGAAATTATTTATTGGAGCAATATTTTGTTTACTACTCGTGGCAGTTATCCCAAGTGCGACCCCAGGACAGATAACATCGACACAGCCCATTCCATCAAAGATAATAAAGGGAGCGTTTCTCCATGGGACGATTTCCCAAATAGAAATAATTAATGGTCAGACCTATGCCCATGCGATTGAGGTCCAATACTTTGGAACCGGTGGAATCGGCACGGTAAAGGATGCTCAAATTAGTTTCCAATTGGATGATTTCCTTCGGTTTTTTTACCTGATTCCACAGGGCTCTGAGACGCGGATTATTGGTTTCGTAAATAACTTTAACACTGCATCGGAAGGTCAAGTGCCACCAGAAATTATTCAATATCAGGGAGACTGGCCGTTGGCAAATAAGGATTATCAAAATACACGAGCGACAAAAGACTCGACCATTACTTCGAGTAATGTTGCATCTCTTTCATTGGCCTGGTCGTATGCAATCCAAGGAATTGGTGCGTATGGCGGCGCAGCAAGTACACCTTTGATTGTTGGTAACACTGTATTTTTTCAAGATTTAAAGGGAAATGTGGTTGCCCTTAATCGACAAACAGGGAACGTAATTTGGACGAAGTGGTACAATGATTCAGCGATCGTCGGTCCCGATGGACCTGCGGTCGGGTATGGGATGATATATGTCGCAAAGGATTTGTATAATATTACTGCTCTCGATATGAGTACTGGTGCGGAAGTATGGAAAACGAGAATTTCTTATGTGGTAACAACCGGGATTGATATTCAACCTATTGTGTATGATAATATGGTGTTTATATCAACAGTCCCTGGCACCGGGGACATTTTTTATGCCCCTGGTGGGATCGGTATAATTTATGCCCTTGATGCGCAAACCGGGGCGATTTTATGGAATTTCAGCACAGTTGACACACCGAATCTCTGGGGGCATCCTGAGGTGAATAGTGGTGGTGGATGTTGGTACCCTCCTGCGATTGATAGAGCGACAAATACGATATTTTGGGCAGTCTCGAACCCTGCCCCGTTTTCTGGAACTCCGAACTGGCCTAATGGATTAAGCTTTGCCGGTTCTGCGTTATTCACGGATTGTATGATGGCATTGGATTATCGTACCGGAAAAATGAAATGGTTCAGCCAAGCGATTGCGCATGATATTTTTGATCACGATTTACAGATCTCACCCATTCTTACCAATGCAACTATAGGTAATGTACAACACCAGATAGTGATTGGTGCCGGGAAAATGGGGAATGTCTATGCATTCGATCGCGATACTGGTGCGATTCTTTGGACGGTCCCTGTCGGGAAACATGAGAATGACACCCTCGACAAACTCACGGGAGAGACACTTGTATATCCTGGGGTTCTTGGCGGTGTAGAGACCTGCATGGCATACTCAGACGGTATTGTGTTTGTTCCGGTTGTCGACCTATCAACAAAGTATATCCCAACAGGGTTAAACTACTCGAGTATTAATTTTGCGGCAGGGAAAGGTGAACTTGTCGCTATCGACGTAAATCTCGGAAAAATACTCTGGTATAAAACATTTGATTCGATCAATGTCGGGGCAGCGACCGTGGTGAACGATGTTGTGTTTACCGCAACATATAATGGTATGATCTACGCGTTTCAAGCGAAGACCGGGCAGCAGCTGTTTTCTTACCAAGCTCCCGCTGGGATTAATGCGTGGCCTGCGATCGCTGGAAATATGATAGTATGGCCCGTTGGAGTCGGTGGAACGCCCTCTTTAATTGCACTTCATGTATAAATGAAAAATCTATAGTCGATGGGAAATAAGATATTTTTCCCTCCTTTTTTTTTATTTTAATCGTTTTTTAAGCATTTTTTAATTGTTTTTTGGTCATTATTATATGGCACTGGTCTATTGAAAATAATAGAGGTAATAATTATGAAAAAAATAATTGGAATCTGTATTTGTATGTTGATGACCATCTCAGCTGTCTCTGTGACAGCTAACACAACTGGTACTTATAATGCAACACCCTTATCTCAAACTGCCACTGAAATCAATATCACTATTCAGGATTATTTCTTTAGCCCAGATAACGTGACTATACCAACAGATACAATCGTAACATGGACAAAT
Organism: uncultured archaeon; assembly: GCA_902384685.1. GTDB lineage: Archaea > Thermoplasmatota > E2 > DHVEG-1 > DHVEG-1 > SM1-50. Next base: position 21,186 of record CABMCU010000044.1, read on the forward strand.
CTCGGTCCGGCGCCCCATACAGCAACAAGTGACACTGGAGTCTTCAATTCTGGAGTACTTACAGTTGGACAGAAATTTGCTTTCACATTTACGGAAGCGGGAACCTACAAATACCATTGTGGCATCCATCCTTTTATGCATGGCACAATCATTGTCACCGGTGGAGGAAATCTGCCACCAAATAAACCAACGCTTACAGGTCAGAATAATGGCAACGTAGGAGTTACATACAATTATACTGCGATGGCGATCGATCCAGAGAATATGACTATATCCTATTTCTTTGATTGGGGCGATAACACAAATAGTGGATGGACGCCGTTTGTGACTTCTGGCGCAGTAGTAAGTGAATCGCATGCATGGAGCACCAAAGGAAGTTATACAATTACAGTGAAAGCAAAGGATGAACACGGCGCAATAAGCCCAACAACAACGCTTTCAGTAAGTATGCCAGTTGAAATATCAAATTCTTTTAATTCTAATCATATGGTATTTCAATGGCTTGTTAATTTGTTGAACCATTTATCCCCCCAATTTAGAGATTTTATCCACGCGTAAGCCAAGATAAACTCTCTTCTATAATTTTTTTAAATAGTAATTGAAAATGTACAATGCGATCGATGATGTTCCGGTATAGCCGACGATTCATCCTCGACGGTTTTATAATCTTTCAGGCTGCAGAAATCTTTATGTGATCCCTTTTCTATAACGCAGCGTCCTCTTACAATATTGGGAGAAGCTAGAGTATGGCACAACAGGTAAACAAGATTGCAGAAAAGGCTACGCATTGCGGAATGTGCAAAGTCAATTTCCTCGGCACCGGATTATGCCCCGCTGGTGTTCGTCATGGGTATGTCGCCTACTGGCCAGATGGACGTATGGAACTTTTCCGAGCTCTGCAAGAAAAACGCATTACTCCCTCCAAGAAGCTGTTGGATATCGTGAATGCCTGTAACCTCTGTGGCGTTTGCGACCGGCAATGCTGTTTCATCACGAACCTTCGTCCGACCGTCGTACAGAAAGCCCTCAAGGAATACGCCGCGGGACTCGACCCCAGTAAACTAAAAGATGCTCTAGGAGACACCGTGCTCACAGAGCTTCAGAGTGTTGTCGGTAAACAGTGGGCAAGTAATGACCCTACCATCCTATGTGCATACACCCAGACCATTCATGTAGGAAACTCTTATGCGCGCCTCTATGTGACCATGCCAAAGACTGCTGAAGAAGTCGCCAAGATTGTTAAAGTATCCAACCAGCATCATCTTCCGTATCTTCCCCGAGGTAATGGTACCTTCCTCTCTGTTGGACTCAAGACCATGCTTGCCAACCCGCTGGGTCTGCAACACGGCATCATCATCGACACAGGCCGCATGAAAACCATGAAGATTGACCCTGAGATGAAGACTGCGGTTGTCCAAGCAGGCATCAATGCCTACGAACTGCAGCAGGCCGCCTCCGCCCATGGCTTGCGCGCTTGTCTCGGGGAGGCCGAGGCATATGTCTGCTCGAACGTCGCCAGCCACGGCATCATTTCCACCTGGGGAAACACCTATGGCTGGGGCGCTGACCACTTCATCGATGCCCAGCTTGTCGACCACGAAGGTCGAATCATCCGGTTGAGCGACCCCAGTATTGGTAACCTTTACGCCTCGCCTCATGGCATGACGAGTCTTACGATTACGCCTTCGCATATCACTACGGAGATGACCTTGAAGCTTCATCCGATTCTGCCAGATGAACATGCCATGTTCATCCCTTTCGAACATTTCGAAGACGCCGTGGACTTCGCTATGGGCCTAGCTCAACGGAGCATCGGATTATCCCTCGTCGTACTTTCAAGCAAGTACTTCTCCGACTTTCTTTGTCCGACCGAGGTGATCGCGAGGAACTTCGAATACGTGATACGCACCCACTTCAAAGTCCAGTATATCGTCGCCGTCATCGCCGGCACCTGCGACTGTCGCTATATTGAGGAGCATGCCCAGGTGATCATCGACGAATCCATGATGAAGGCTCTGTTCCTGTCTACCCCGACGCTTGCGTCCCTCAAGGATAACCCGCTCCTGAAAACCATCCAGGATGAGAGTGACCCGGCTCATGCTGTCTTCGCCGGCCCTCTCAAACCCTATCTCCTTCAGATCTTACATCCCTCGCCTGAGCAGCTCGCTGCTACCTACCCGTCTGACCTTAGGAACTTCTTTACTGCATTGTACTCACGCCCTGAGATTTCAGATCCCGTATGGCTCCACGCCAACCGGATTCTGCCCAGCCGTATGCTACGGCAGCACATGTTCATGATCCGCGGCGGTTTCCTCAAAGCAGATAAAGACCTCATCCTCAAATTTCATGACGTGATCGCTGCCGTTGGCGAGAAATACAACCTGGACCACGCCCTCGGGTTCATCAGCTTCTATGACGAAGGGAGAATCGCGTTCCTTGAGTACGACTATTACTATGACCACACTGAACCAAAGGTGTACGAACACCTGAACAACGCCATCGTCGAATCGCTGTTCGGCGAACTTAGTCTTGATGGTGTCCTCCCTCTCGAATACGTACTCCATAAAGGCTTGCACCGCAAAGAACACGTCTTCTACCCCTTGTCCAAAGGGCTCTCGGAAGCTGAACTCAAACAGCTCCAAGCCATGATCCAACAAATTCTGGAGGTATAGCAGCAGTAGTTTTGAACTCCCCCTGATCTGAGCATCAATTTATCAAAAAATTTATTATGATTAATTTATGCAAAAGAAGGGATATGAACAAAAATTTTACTCGTAAAAATAATTTCTTACGCTTGTTTATCTTTAGGTCAATGAAAGATATTTGTATCTATTGAAAAACTTTTAAATTAACCTAATCTATGTGAATCCATACGTTAAGGAAAAACGAAATAATTAAAAATTATTCATACTAATTTTAAACATCAAATAATGGTGTTTCACAATGTGGGCAAAAAAGTTGTGTGAATATTGTCTATAGTTTTTTGTATTATTTCCCCTGAATCAGAACCTTTTCCGCAAATCGGGCAACTTATCGTAAATTTTCCCCGGTTTCAATAATATTTTACACGTATATTTATCATTTTCATTTCTGGGAAGATAAGCTTTTAAAATTGTTTTCAAACACTAAATTGACATTTAATGTATTTTTTAATTAATCCTTAATAATTTTTAGATGATGCTTAAATAGATTGGAATAGTTCGATTAGTACATATGACACTATTTACTATAGATACTTCCGAGCGTTGTTGGGAGTTTATGAATTGTACAGTTGATACAAAGGAACGATGTTTTGCTTATACATCGGATTCGGGTGAAGAATGTTGGATTTTAAACCAGATGGTGAAAAAGAAAGATAGGTTTAAAATTTTGAATACTAGTAAACGTTGTTCTTAGTTTTTAAAGAATAATTCCAATTTAAACACAGAGATAAAATGAATGAATGACGAAAAAAATAAAAAAAAGAATAAAAATGAGTACGAAAAGACTTGCCAAAAATGTGGAGAAACAATAGGTGGGAAAGCGTATAATCTCATCAATGTGGAATGTATCTACGATGGAAAGTCCTTATCAGCATGCGAAACATTGGCATTATGCTCACAATGTTATAGCAGTCTGAAATCGTGGCTGCATTTACCAGTGTAACAAAGTGGTCTGGTGTTAGGATATGAAAACAAAAACTCTTCATCAAACAATCGCTTTTAAAGCAACTCCGCATGAAGTTTATGAGGCATTAATGGATTCTAAAAAACATACAGATTTTACAGAAGCAAAAGCAGTTATTAGTCGAGATATAGGTGGAAAATTTACTGCATTCGACGGTTGGGCTTCGGGGGAGAATGTTGAGTTAGTTAAAGATAAAAAAATCGTACAAACATGGCGTAGTGCAGATTGGCCAAACAATCACTTCTCAACGATAACATTTGCATTAAAACAAAAAGGGGTTGAAACAATACTCGATTTTACCCAAACTGAAAAACCGATGGGTTTCTATAACGATATAAAACAAGGATGGATCGACTGGTATTGGGATAAATTAAAAGTGTATCTCGAATAAAAAACATGTAAAAATAAAGGAGAGAGTAGCATGACAATATTACCATAGTATCTACCTTTTTTCTCTTGTCTCAATTATGATCAACAACTGAAAATTCTCGCTGCTTTGATATCATGTCTCTATTTGAATTTTAATTATTTTTAATGTGTTTTTTAATAATGATTAAATGTGAATCGTGAGATAGATGGTATACCGATAGGTGAAAACATGAAATGTTCAAAATCATGTAAAGAAGAAAGGTTGAAGAAAAAACATGGACAGCAAGAATTTGAGGAAGAGATGGTTCGGCGATTATATATCGGATCAGATTTTGGTGGTTAAAATCCGTGTCAATGCTTCTGTTTTCTAAGGATATATTATTAATAAAGAATTAAACCTACACAAACACATGATTATTTATTTTTCAATATTAAGATTTTTCATAATCTTTAACAGTTTTTCATCATTTCCTTTAAAACATTTCCATAACATCCAAGCTACACTCACGTGTACTACGAACAATACCAAAAACATTACATAAAATACCATATCTTCAATCATATTCTTTTCACCTCGTTTAATCGAATCATTTTATTGGATATTAACTTTTTAGAGGTTATCAGTAATTGAAACCATATTATTGATCATCATAGAATTTCCGAATCTCCCTTCGCGCACAAATATTGTCTAAAGAATCGTGGATGCAGCCCAATTTCATTTAATAGATAAACCAGGGAGAATATTATTGTTATCTTTATTTTCCCGTATTGATGGTATCGTCGTGGTGAGGTGGTTATGGTTTTAGGAAGTTGCCGTAATATTCCGTATTTTTTTGCTTTTTTACAAAATTCAACGTCTTCCAGAAAAGGTATGTTGTCATAACCGCCGATTTTGTTAAAAATATCTGTTTTTACAAATATACCGCAATCGCCAAAGAATATATGAGTTAATTGAATTCGGAAATTTCCGAAGTTGCTTGTTAGTTGTAAAAAGGTGTCGGGATTGGAGAATGCTTGAATAAGCCCACCACCAATAATATCCTGGGTGTTTATTGTTTTCTGGATAGCAAATAATGTACCATGTTCGAGTGTTGAGTCTACATGCAGAAATAGGAGTATTTCTCCATGAGCTGATTGCGCGCCAATATTCATTTGGTGGGCTCTTCCCGGCGTTGTTTGTACGATGATTAATTGTTTATTGAATAATTTTTTGTGTTCCTTAATTTCTTCGCAGGTTCCATCAGTGCTTCCGCCGTCAACCAGTATAAGTTCGAAGTCCCCTTCTTGGTTATTTAGGTGCTTGAGAAAGGTTTTAATTTCTTGTTTTTCATTGAGTATGGGAGTAATAATTGAAATCATAGTTAGCACCCGGATTCATTAAATTATTTTAGGTAAACTACATCAATTCGATAAAATCATAAAGATGTTTTATATATCAAGATACTGGAGCGTTTATGAAAGTTGAGATATCTAAGTATATGAATTCGGGGAATGGGTTTTTGATTCTTGGAATATTATGGTTAATTTTTTGGCTTGGACCTGCATTGTTTTTATTTACTGAAGATTCTCGATGGGGACATAATTTTGCTATTCCTATCCTTTTTGTCATTGTTGGCTTAGCATATAATGTTGATAAGAATTCTTGTCAAATTCTTGCAGCGGTTGCTTCGTTTATGACGATCCCAACGCTTTTAGGGTTTTGGTCTTGGTATACCGCCACCGTTGTTGCCTTTGTGTTCTTAGCATTATTTTTCATGTTATTTGTGGCTGAATATAAGAGGCCTACTGAGTTGATCAATCCAAATAAGCGGTTGAATTTTTGGTTGAAAAAACATGCGATGACATTTGCTTATTTAGGTTTAGTTCATATGACGTTTATTTTCTTTTTTGTCCGTTGGTATAATTCAACGGTTTTTCAAGAGTATTTACCATTTGAGCATCATGTATCTACTAGTGTGTTTAATGGCATGTTGGTTGTTTTAACAGTCTTAGCAATTATAGAGAGAAATATTAAGAAAATTAGTGTCTTTAATATTGAAAAATTCGGGTTTAGTTGGTCTATTTTAATGGTTATTATACCATTGTTGGCGATTCAGATTTTAGGTCAATGAGATCGAATCATGTTTGGATTGTGCCATGATTTAGGTCATATATTAGCTTGCGTTCTGATTTAATGAAGAATTAGGCTGTTGAAGAATTCTGAAAAATAATCATTTTTTCATCACACCAAGCTCAACAGCTAAAATAAAGAATGATTAATTTCGTGCAGATCGTAATGATACAGTGTTTTATCTTTCAGAATGTTC
>CABMCU010000045.1 GCA_902384685.1 uncultured archaeon
AACCGTGTACGAAATGCAACATCAAGAATGTCACAACTCATCGATGATATGCTCCGACTTTCACGGTTAACTAGGGTTGAAATGACCCTGCAAAAAGTTGATTTAGACTCCATTGCTTCAACGGTTATCGAAGATCTTAAGAAAACAGATCCTAAAAGAAAAGTCACCTTTATCACCGAAAAAAAACTTATCACTGAGGGTGATGCAAATCTCCTGCAGATACTGCTTGAAAACTTATTTGGTAATGCATGGAAATTTACGAAAAAATGCAAACAAGCAGAAATTGAATTCGGAAAAACAAAACATGATCAAGAAACCGTGTTTTTTATTCGTGATAACGGAGCAGGTTTTAATATGAAATACGTCGATAAATTATTTATTCCGTTTCAACGACTCCATGATAATACAGACTATCAAGGGACTGGTATTGGATTAAGTATCGTATCCCGTATTATCCATCGTCATGGGGGACGTATTTGGGCTGATGCGGAGGAAAACAAAGGAGCTACATTTTATTTTACGTTAGGAGGAAAATCCTATGAGTAGGCAATTAAAAGTATTGTTGGTAGAAGATTCAGAAGATGATGCAGCATTACTCACACGAGAGTTAAAAAAAGGTGGTGTGCAACCAATTGTACAGCGTGTGGAAACAGCAGAAGCAATGAAAAAAGCATTGGAAAAACAGGAATGGGATGTCGTCATTGCCGATTATGTCCTGCCATGTTTTAGTGGACTAGATGCAGTGAATGTGTTGAAAAAAACTGGAAAAGATCTCCCCTTTATTATTGTCTCAGGAAAAATCGGAGAGGATACAGCAGTAGAGACAATGAAAGCAGGTGCTCATGATTATATTATGAAAGGAAACCTAGCGCGACTTCTCCCTGCTATTGAACGAGAAATGGAAGAGGCGAAGGTTCGGCAGAAACGCAGAGAAGCAGAAGAGAAATTAATTCATTCTCATGATGAGTTAGCTCAAACGACCGTCGAACTAGAAAAAACAAATAAACAATTGCGAGGGGAAATTGAAGAGCGACACAAAGCAGAAAGGCAAGCTCTTGAGATAAAGGAACATTTACAGAATGTGATTGATAGCGCATCGGAAATCATCATCTCAATTGATGCGAATAAAAGGATTTCGACATGGAATAAAACAGCAGAGATAATCACCGGATATAATCAGAAAGATGTGTTGAATTGGAGTATTACCAAACTAGCGCTGTTTGAGAATACGCAGAAACTTCTTGATTATATAAAATACCTATCTACAGAAACCCAACATGATTATGAAGACTTGGTGATTATCACCAAGAAATCGGTAAAAAAAATCCTTCGTATATCAGGATCGTCCATAAAAGAAAAACAAGGTAGCGGAGTTCTTTTTATTGGAAGGGATATCACACGAGAGATGGAGATACACGGGAAACTACTTGCCGGTAATAGTTATTTGATACCAGAGAAAAGTAATACGGTCTCTATTGATTTGCTCGTCGATTTGGCCACATCTGGGTACACAGGTTATTTAATTACCCGGTCAGATCCGGATTCTGTTAAGAGCGTTGTCTCATCAGCAAATATCCAAATATATCACCTAGGTCAAGATCGAGGTCAAGGATATGATACGATTGCTGATTTGCGAATGTTACTTCAAAAAATAAAAAACATATGCGAAAAAAAGAAAAAAGCAGTGATTTTAATAGAGAGACTTGATTATCTTATCACTAAATTCTCTTTTGAAAAAGTGATGGATGTGCTCTATGAGATTAACGACCACATCACAAAGAACAAGTGTCTGCTGTTGCTCAGAATTGATCCCGCTACTATTGAGAAGACACAGATAGCATTAATTGAGAACGAATTACAGCTATTACCTAGCCAGAAAATTGAAGGATTGACCATTGAAGACGATGTATATGATATCCTCCGATTTATCTATGAACAAAATCAGAACAATGCAATCGTCCCTATTAAGAAAATTATGGGGCAATTCAAACTTGCTTATTCAACAGTTGCAAAACGACTTCAAGTATTAGAAACGAAAGGACTGATTTTTACAAAGAAGCAGGGAAAGATACGGACTGTGATAATTTCAGATAAAGGGAAGACGTTTATACACAAACGACAGACAGTATAAGAGGACAGGAAATCAAATTATTTACATTAGAAGAGGATAATAGTTGACCAAGCGCATGCGCAATATCGTAGTGTTGTTCAAAGATAGCCTTCATAATGAAAGTCTCTCATTAATGAAGAAATTAACGATGAAAACATCCTCTATGTAATCAATATGAAGTCATTTCTTATGTATTTTTTGAGAATCTATATAACATCTCTCGTGTTATTATGTATAAGAAGATAGAGATGATACTTTAATATGGAAAAAAGAAAGATTTTATTAGTTGAAGATAGCAAGGATGATATCCTCCTCATACAACGTGCTTTTGATAAAACCAAACTTACTGAGAAGTTTGAATTAATCATCGCGCAGGATGGAAATCAAGCACTTTCGTATCTTCACGACACCGATATACTCTCGATTTCTCAACAAGATAAGATACCAATGATTCTTCTTTTAGATTTAAATTTACCAAAAATAAATGGCTTCGAAATCCTTCAACAGATTAAAAGTAATGACAAGACAAAATTGATCCCTGTTATTGTTTTTACTTCATCAAAAGAGGATCAAGATATTACTAAATCGTATTTATTAGGTGCTAACAGCTACGTTCGAAAACCAATCGACTCTGGAAAATTTACCTCAGTGCTCCAGCAAATCGTATCGTATTGGGGAGACGTGAACGAGGTACCCGTAAAAAAATAAAAAGGATTTTTTCGCATCCTTCTATTTTAAATTTTTTTCTTAAAATCAAATTCACTCATTTTCAAAGTGTTTTTCATATGTTTTTAAATAATTATTTTATAGAGATGAAGTATTTGTTATTTCTGTTGGAATATTATGAGGTTGTAGAGTTAAAATGACATCCTCCCAAAATAAATCCATCTAAAGATGGGGGTATCCGATAAGGTACATTTTATGATAGTGTAACATGAAGGAACGCAAACCATTCTGCTTAAAACATATCGACCCACGAAATGGT
>CABMCU010000046.1 GCA_902384685.1 uncultured archaeon
GGAAAACCGACACCTGGGCATGACGTCCGTATTGTGGATGATAACGGAAATGAACTCAAAACAAACGAAGTTGGGAATATAGCACTGTACATAGGTGATATACGACCACCAGGGCTCTTCAAAGAATATTGGAAGGATCCTGAGATCATGAAAAGATCATTCAAAGATAACTATTACTATACCGGTGATCAAGGGTATAAGGATCGGGATGGGTATTTCTGGTTCGTCGGTCGTGATGATGACATCATCAAATCCTCAGGATATAGGATAGGACCATTTGAAGTTGAATCAGCTCTTATTGAACATGATGCGGTCGCGGAATGTGCAGTCGTTGGTGCTCCTGACCCTGAAGGAATTCGTGGTATCATCGTCAAGGCTTATATCGTTCTGACCAAAGGATACAAACCATCTGAGACACTTACAAAGGAACTTCAAAATTACGTAAAAAAAGTCACGGCTCCCTACAAATACCCGCGCATAATCGAATATATGGATGAGTTACCAAAAACCATCTCAGGGAAAATATTACGACGAGACCTTCGAAATAAAAAATAATGTCTTTTCCATTCATTTTTCTTTTATACTGAAGAGATCCTTGATAGAAGCATAAATATATCGAATAATAATAGCACCCTTATATTTCGAAAAACTAATTTGCCCCCCAGTGACCCCAGTAAGCAGTTGTGCAAATTTTCTGTCTCGGGTAAATAATCGTACTATTTTTTCGGAATCCTTCCCCCACTGATAATTAAACTGTCCGAGTAATTTAAGATCTTTCCCAAAATCATCATTCCACAATCTCTGATAGCGTGATAAAAATTCCTTACTAAGATTCTTTTGTTTCAACCCATCCATTATTACCTTTGAAGCGATCTGCCCAGAAACCATTGCATAATAAATTCCTTCGCCAGTGATAGGGTTGATGAATCCGGCAGCATCACCGCAGAGCACCAAACGATCTCTGTACATATTTTTTAATGGAAAAATAGGAAGGGTTGCACCTTTGAGGTTTTCAATAATAAAATTCTCTGGTAATAATTTCATTTCTTTCAGAACAGCAATGAACTTCTCATAAGTATCTTTTAATGAGGTAGTAGGTTTTGATTTGGAAAGCGCTGATTGAAATTCACCAATCCCAATATTTACACAGTGTTTTTTTGGGAATATCCACGCATAACCTGCGATTCCTTGAGCTTTAATAAAAAGATGAACTAATCTTTTCTTCGTATAATATGTATCAAGTTGCTTTGGGGTCATTGGTTGTTCTTGAACAAGTGCGATGCAAAGAAGTTGCGTTTTTTTACTAAGATTTGTTTTCTCCGCAACAATACTTCGTGTACCATCACAACCGATTATCATTTGTGTTTCAATTGACTGCCCATCATCTAATATAACAGATGCATTGTTTTGTTGGATTGAAACATCAACGACTGTTTTTCCTCCAAGAAATGTTGCGCCTGCTTTTAACGCAAGATTAACTAAACCATAGTCAAAATCTTTTCGAATCACGTTCAAAAGCAATGGTTTTTCTCGAAGAAGATCAAATTTATATCGAAGGGAAGAAGAATAAGTAATACTTCCAAATGAAATAGAATCAATGAGTGGTTCGATATATGGAAATCGTTTCAGAACACGATTTGGGAGACCCCCACCACATGGTTTATCTCGTGGAAACTCTGATTTATCAAGGAGGAGGACATTAATTCCATTCTCAGCAAGACATTTCGCAGCAGTAGAGCCAGCAGGTCCAGCGCCGATAACAACAACATCATACTTCATGACGAAACCATCTTCTCATTTACATCCGGAAGACGCCGGGTTTCCATTCGGAGATTGGCGCGTTTAATGAAGCGGAAATTCCAAGTCCTAATACCAATCGGGTATCCGCAGGGTCAATAATACCATCATCCCAGATGCGAGCAGTGCTGTAGTAAGGGTTTCCCTCCATTTCATATTTTTTAAGGATAGGGTCAGTTAATTGTTTTTCCTCTTTTTTTGTCATTTCAATGCCCTTCCGCCAGAGCTGATCCCGCTTCACGGTAAGAAGCACGGTTGCTGATTGTTGACCGCCCATGACCGAGATACCAGCAATCGGCCACATCCATAGCTGCCGTGGTCCGTACGCCCTACCGCACATTCCATAGTTTCCAGCACCAAACGACCCCCCGATGATGACTGTGAATTTTGGCACCTGAGCACAAGTGACTGCAGTAACCATTTTAGCTCCATCCTTTGCAATACCACCCGCTTCATATTTCCTCCCAACCATAAACCCGGTAATATTCTGTAAAAAAACAAGAGGTATTTTTCGTTGGCAACACAATTCAATGAAATGAGTGCCTTTCAATGCTGATTCAGAGAACAACACACCATTATTTGCAAGGATTCCAACAGGGTATCCCATAATTCGAGTAAACCCGCAGACCAATGTTGTTCCATAGAGTGCTTTAAACTCGTGGAATCGCGATCCGTCGACAATACGAGCAATTATTTCCCGTACTTCAAAAGGCTTTCGTGGATCTTTTGACAAAATCCCATAAATCTCTTTAATATCGTACGCTGGTTCTTCTGGTTTTTTAATATCCAGATGGGTTTTCTCAGGTCGATTTAGGTTTTCAACGATATTTTGGGTAATGCGAATGGCATCTTGATCATTAAGAGCATAATGGTCCGCAACGCCACTTTCCCGACAGTGTGTATCAGCACCACCGAGTTCTTCTGCGGTGACTTCTTCACCTGTCGCTGCTTTGACAAGTGGAGGGCCACCAAGGAAAATAGTTCCAGTTCCTTTCACAATCACCGTTTCATCAGACATCGCAGGAACATATGCACCACCAGCGGTACATGATCCCATCACGACCGCGATTTGTGGAATCTCCATAGATGACATCTTCGCCTGGTTATAAAAAATTCGTCCAAAGTGCTCTCTATCGGGAAATACTTCATCCTGCATCGGCAGAAAGGCACCGCCAGAATCAACTAAATAAATACACGGAAGATTGTTTTCCATAGCGATTTCTTGTGCACGAAGATGTTTCTTCACTGTAATTGGATAGTACGTACCACCAGTGACGGTTGCATCGTTTGCAACTATCATAACTTCGCGACCATGGATAATGCCTATCCCAGTAACAATACCTGCTGCAGGCGCTTTATTATCATACATATTATAACCTGCGAGTGTATTGAATTCCATGAAGGGTGTTTCAGGATCTATTAGAGTGTCAATACGCTCTCGTGCAAGCATTTTATTGCGAGATTTATGAAGTTTTACTGCTTCATCGCCACCGCCTTTAAAGGAAGTTGTAATTTTATCTTTAAGGTCCTTTGCGAGTTTCTCATAATGGTTATAATTTTCTTTGTATTCCTTACTTGAAGTATTTATCGTGCTTTCAATTATTTCCATATTATTCTTCCTCTTTTTCTATCTCAGCGGTGAGTTGGCCTATCTCGATCTGATCTTTCTCTTCGAAATAAACCTTTTTGACTTTTCCATTATAAGGAGCACGTATCAAATATTCCATCTTCATTGCCTCGATTACCAGAATAACATCGTCTTTCTTCACCTGATATCCTTGCTTGACCTTGGTAGCGACGACAGTACCGGATATTGGTGAATTTAGATTTCCTTCTTTTTTTTCTGTCTTTTTCCTCCCGGTAAGTTCGATGCGTTTTACTTTAAAAATGCTCCCATCAATAAATACGAATTTACTATCTTCTCCCTGAGAAATGACACTTTTTATCATACGGTCTCCAAGTTGGATTGATAGTTGTCCGGGTTTTACCTCTGTAGCATCGACGGTATATTCGTTGTTATCATAGGTGATAAAAAACTTATTATCTCTACGTTCCACCGTCACGTTGTACAGATGAGCATTATGCTCGTAATTTATAAACATCTAAATTCACCTGTTCGTAAAGTTTATATCTTGATATTGTATATCTAATAATGATATCATGACAGATAAAGAGAATAAAGGGAAGCGTAAAAACTTTACGCATATAAGCAAGAAAAATCAGGAGACAATCCAGGAGTATGTAAAATATAAAACAATTCAAAAGACACTTTCATTAAAAGCGCAACGTAATATTTCACAAGCATTAAGAAAACTTGCTAATTATCTAAAAGAAAGATCATTGAAAGATGCAACAAAAAAAGATCTAATGTCTTTCTTTGGTGATGAAAAAATAATCAATCAGCATAATAGATCTAGGGATTCTTATGCTGTTTTGATAATACCTTTTTATCGTTGGGTTGAAGGAATCGAGGATAAGACAAGACCATCTGTAATGAAATGGTTTGTCAATCAATCAAAATCGCAGACAAGACGGTATTTAGATCCAAATAGGAAAGAAAAGGATCTTATTACACGTGAGGATTACGAGAAGATAATTACAGCGTCAAATGATGCGTACGGTCAAGATAAAGCATTGTGGGAGACAATGTATTTATCAGGCGCAAGACCTAATGAAACAGCGCAATTAAAAATTAAGGATGTTGAAGAAGAAAAAGAAGGAGAAAAAATAGGTAACTATTCAATAGTAATAGATCAGGGAAACTCGAAAACAATTCCTAGAAAGATCCCATTATCGGAACAACCATATAATCTTATTCGATGGATAGGAAATCATCCATTAAAAGATAATAAAGAAGCATCATTATGGATGTCATTAAAGACATCAGAAAAAATAGATACACAAAACGGTGAATTTATCACAAGACGTTTTAATGTATTAAAGAAAAAGGTATCTATAAAAAAGACATTGTTGCCTAAGAGTTTTCGTAAAACAAGGGCAACAATATTATTTGAAGATAAAAACTATAATGATGGTGATATTGCTAAAATTATGGGATGGACTCCTCAAACAGTAGCACAGCGAAGAATAGAGTATGATTTAACAGACTTTGACGATCTTAAAAAGAAGGTCTTTGCTCAACCAAGATTGTCTATAAGCTATGAAGCGTTAGAAAAGAAAAATGAGGAATTGAAAACACAAGAAAACGTAATACAGGATCTTCAAGACAGAATAGAAGATTTGGAATACGTTAATGAAAAGATGAAAGTTCCAATTAATGTTCTAGACTTGCTTGGTACTTTACTTCAAACACAATGTGAATATTGGATGGATGATGTTAAAAAAGGAAATAAAAATTCCTTTTGGTATGGTAAAGAAGATCTATTGAATAATGCTATCAACATGTTAAGAAACTATGATACTGATAAGGTCACATTCAAAGATGTTAAACCTAAGAAAAACAAAGTGAAAACTACAACAAATAAAAAGTAACCGTCGGTAAAATCGAAAGTACATAAACAAAAACAGGAAACAAGAATTAAAAAAGGGGAGATAACCAAAGGTGTCTCCCCTTTTAAATATGGTCTGTTTTGGCAATAAAAAAAAAACGTAAGTAAGTAAAGTCTAACCAATAATATTAAACATATGCAAATATAAACTAAAGTAAAAGTGTACATAACATAAAATGGTATACACTAAATAATAATCTCTGATTATAAATAACGAATGGAACAGCGTGTAATGGAAAAGCAAGGAAGATACTCTACAAGAAGAAACAATATGACAGTGTCTTCTTGTACCTGGAAAGGAAAATCATAAGCCACAGACCCCTTTCTTGGGGTCGAGGACTAACCAAGGGGGATCGTACGGGACAAGCGATCTCCCGCAAAAAAATAAACCTAAAGTCTGATCCTCTCTAGGTCAGTACCGAAATGAAAATATACTGTAAAATATAAAACTATTATAAATCAAATAAATAAATATAAATGTAATCTAAATCAAATAAATAAATATTAATAGGAAATGTATATCTGGAGTCTCCCCAGTATTCTATCTGAATATCATTAGGTTCTTAGGTCTAGTCAATCTATCTAAGCCTGTATCTGTTTCAATAGGAAAGTCTGATCTAGTCAATCTATGTCGATCTCCAGAACAGGAAAAAAAGCATATAATTCAAAAAGTCTATATAGACAATTGTCGATATATAATATATGCAAAAAGTAAAGTATAAGTATTATACGTACAAAGGGAAAGTATTACGATACCCTGTAAAAAAGCCAAAAACAACTCAAGCACAAGTCTCTCTATAAAGCAACTCACTAAAAGGCATACCTCATAGTCCATTTAGCGAAAAATAGAGACTGAAACTGGAAGCGGAAGCTTCCGCCCAGACATATTTTTTAACAAAAAAATATATTCTGGACAGGTTGTAAAACCTGCCCGACAGCCACGTTTACGTGGCTATTCGAGGTTTCAATTCTATTATTTCTTCGCCCAACAGAAGGAAATAAAATATATTAACATGTTCGTGAAATACGAAGTTCTAAATAAGTAACATTTAAAAAGGGATGATGTATTCTAAATAGTAGACATCGGGATGATGTCGATCCAATAGCATCCCTGGATTGAGGATCGTATTGGCACGCCTGTGCTAGTATTACATCATCAGAAAGTATGTCGGATTCTAACGAAATGCTATCAAGTTAGAAGGATTTTGAAGAATATGATTGAAAAAAGAATGGTGTTACCGGATAGGATTCAGTTGGTTTGTTCCCCCGATTATAATGTTATTCGTGGGGATCAGGACTATTTCAAGAATGGGTATAACAAAGCAAAAGAAAAGAATTGGATTGTAACTAGACCAAGAAATAGGAAAGGGGAACAGCGACCAACAATAAACATACCGGAAGATCTCTATATAAGAGATTATCCCTATATTACACATATAACAGTAAACTTAAAAAAGCCTTATTCCGTAGGAATGGAATTTAATTTTATACGTTTCTTAAAACGATATTGTCGAGATAGTAATCCCTTATTTTTTAACTCAAATTATGATGAAAAAATACGGATACATGAAGATAATTATATCGACAATAAAATTATTCAAATTGATAATTCCGGAATCTATGATATGTTGATTAAAGACGTATCATTTCTCGCAAGGACAATATCGGAACAATTTGTCAAAGAGTTATTCGGAGTTGTCGCATTTGATTATGAATATTGTTCTATCAAACAGATAGAATTTAACATAGATCATAATGTCGGATCGGATCAAAGTTTGGATATATTCGATAAATTAATTGTATTCTTGTTAAGTGATAACGGGTATTTTTGGAGACAAAAAGATTTACAAGAAGTAGCGTTAAAACTCATAACACCAAGAAAAGAAGATTTCAAGGATCTCAATCCATTAGAAATAAACGAAAAGTTACGATCTCATTATCTTTTCTTCGAAATATGCAAAGGAATGAAATTTAAAATATATCGAAAAACAACGGATCATATACGAGATGAAATAATATTTGAATCAAATTATATTAAAAGGAATTATCCGACTCAACAATTCGACAAAATCTATGAAACACTCTACGAAAAAGCAAAACAATTTATAAATAAAACGAAATTTAATGAAATATTACAGGAATTAAATTTAACACCGTCTTATACAAAAAGGTGTCAAGACCGGATGACAAATACCTATGGTCTCATAGGGAAATTAAAAGATGGATCAGGACTCCAGGAGGTCTATGATGCGGTCTATTTTGGTGATCCGGTAATAACACAGGAAGGTTTTGACGCATTAAACAATAATCCAGATCTGAAAAGAGGATTCGTACGAAGACTATCCAGTAGTGGACAGAAGATCTATCTCTATTCTCCTGACGAAGCATATAAAATAAGGGAGGAGAAAGAACAAGAGAAAAAGATCTTGAATAAAATAGATGACAGAAAAAATTGTCTCATGGAATGAATTAAAAATATCTGGATGGTTAGAGAAAAAAAAGTATTTTCCTGAACATCTTGTTACCTATTGTAATAAATGTAAAGCACAGCATTGTCATTGGTTACAGTCAAAAGATTATAACAATGCTATCTATGTGTGTGTGAATTGTTATAGGGATAATCCCTCAGGAGTCGAAAAACGACTCTCCGGAGGAGCAAAGGGATTATCCAAAAAAAACAGTTAAATCAATTTAAAAGAACATTCTAAAGATGTGTTTTAAAGAAGTGGAATCAGTAGAAGAACAATTTCTTATGTTTTTTTCATTTTGACATTTGGACAGGATATGATTAAATATTCAATATGATAGAACATAACATACAGAAACATTTATAACGTAAAAGAATGTTTCAGAAGTGAGGGTGGTAAAGGGAAGCGTAAGCTTTCTTTTACTCATTCTCTCCTAATAACTAAAGAGGAGATGGATGTATGAAAGCAAACAGAAAATTTATAGAAGCAGATGAGCGTGCAGTTTCCGCTGTTATCGGTGTCATCTTGATGGTTGCCATAACAGTCGCAATTGCCGCAACAGTGTATGTCTATGTCAGTGGAATGATTGGTGGAACACAAAAGAAAACTCCGACTATTGCCATGATACCAGACAATTCTAATAATTTATTTACGATATCTAGCGCAGATTCCGATATATCCTGGACTGATATCACTATTATATCGACAAATAAAACAGGATCCACAGTTACAGCACCTGTTAATAGTGGTGGAACTGGTACAGTAACCGCAGGAGGAACATTAAATTATAATGTATGGCTCGCCGCACATGCAGGGGATACAGTCACTTGTACCCTTAAATACAATCCAACAAACTCACTGATTGGATCCTATACAGTAAGCTAAGAAATTTTTTTTTTCTTTTTTTTTCTCCACAAATATCCAATTATAAGTATTGCGCGTTTTATTCAGAGAGTATATTTTTAAAGGAATAAGTATTTTGATATTGCAGACAATAATTAGTATGAAAAATAAAATTGTGGTAATAATCGTAATTTGCATGCTCTTCTTAACGCTTTTATGTAGTGGTTGTGAACAATTTTTAAACAAACCTGATCATATTAAGGTTAATGTTATGGTCGCTGTTTTCATCAATGTTGTCGATCAAAACTATACTCCCGTAAATATTAGTCTTGATGGTGCTGAGGTCACCATACAAATATTGAAAAATGGCAATAACTATTTTGTATATAAACGAATCGTACAAAACAATCTATGCCAAGTGTCAGATAACTTACAACTTAGCAAAGGAGATTCAATTGAGTGTGTTGCTACATTTCAAAAAGAATATAAAAATTGTTATCCTGTTACTAACGGGAGTGCAACCCTTATATGGGAAACAGCAAGTAACGCTATAAATTTTGGAGAATTATACAACTGGTATCCACATATCACCATAATAATGATGCAAGATTCAGCAAAATAAAAAAGCATATATAAAAACAAAGACAATAACACAAAAACACACAAAAGATATAAAATAACCAAAATATCTTTTTTTATTTTTTCATTCTCATTCACTAATTAAAAGGAGATAAAAAGAGAAACTATGAAATTGTAAATTATACTAGATAATATAACGAACATATCTAAAAAAATCATCATAATTTATGAACATGGTTACAGACCCATCCTCCAGCGTCCCACATGTTGCCAAGGCGAATGCGGATCCGCTTCTTTATATCGAACAATTTCTTGTCGTTGTGGGTGTAATGAATCATAAACCGCAAGTGCAATGATTGCATCGAGGGGAAGTCCTTCTTTGGTTATGAGCCAATCCCTGAAATAATCATTGATAAATTGGGTGGTAATATTACCTTTTCTAAAATCAGGATGCTCAAGAACCTTTTTTAAAAAAGAGATATTCGTTGTAACACCTAAAACAACATAATGAGAGAGAGCCCATATCATCTTATTGATACTCTCCTCCCGGTTTTCACTACTTACGGTTAGTTTTGCTAACATCGGGTCATAATACGGACTGACATGGAAATTCGTCTCTATTCCAGTATCATTCCTGATGTTAGGTCCAATTGGAAGCTCTACTCTTTCAAGAGTTCCGATACTAGGGAGGAAACCATTCGAGGGATCCTCAGCGTAGATACGACATTCCAAGGCATGACCACGCTGAAACAGGTTACTCTGATTGATGGTGAGTTCCATGCCGCTGGCAATACGCAATTGCCATTTCACAATATCAACACCAGTGGTCGCCTCTGTAATCGGGTGTTCGACCTGTAGACGCGTGTTCATCTCCATGAAATAAAAATTTTGCTTACCGTCGATCATAAATTCAATCGTTCCCGCGTTCGTATATCCAACTGTTTCAGCAGCAGCAACCGCTGCCTTGCCCATGACCTCACGAAGCTTAGAAGTAACCACTGGCGAGGGTGTTTCCTCGATGATTTTTTGATGTCGGCGTTGAATGGAGCATTCACGTTCGAACAAATGAATTATATGACCATGTTCATCAGCAAGAATTTGAAACTCAATATGTCGTGGTTTGTCGATGTATTGTTCAAGGAAAACAGAATCGTTGCCAAATGCAGATTTCGCTTCTCGTTTTGCACTCTCAATAGATTGCTCTAGCTCAGCTTCCGCTTGAACAACCCGCATTCCTTTTCCGCCACCACCCGCTGTTGCCTTAACTAATAGGGGAAAACCAATCTTCCTGCCTTCTTTGATTAAAGTTTCAAGATCTTGCTTTACTCCATGATACCCGGGAATTACTAGGATATGAGCCCTTGCGATTGTTTTTTTTGCTTCAATCTTATCCCCCATCAATCGAATAACTTCTGGAGTCGGCCCAATGAATTTAATACCAGAATCAGCACAAGATTTTGCAAAATCAGGGTTCTCTGCAAGAAAACCATACCCGGGATGAATCGCTTCTGCGCTAACGTTCCGTGCACTTTCAATGATTTTTGCGATATTTAAGTAACTTTCTGAAGGAGCAGGGTCTCCAAGGTTGACAGATTCATCTGCAATCTGAACATGTGGTGAATGACTATCGACCTCTGAATACACAGCAACGGTTTTAATACACATCTCTTGGCAAGCTTTGATGATCCGAACAGCTATCTCACCACGATTTGCGATCAAAACTTTCTTAAACACGTTTTTTACCTCTTCCAGTTCGGTTTTCGTTTCTGCAAGAATGCGTTGATACCTTCCTGACCTTCTTTTGAAACCCGAAGTTCCGAGATTTTTTCCACTGTAAAATCCTTGTATTCTTTTATATCCATTTCTATTAAATTATTAATGAGGTGTTTGACTTCTTTTATCGCGTATGGACTTGATGAGCGAACTTGTTCAACACAGGATTTCACGATATCGTCGAGTTTCTCAGCGGGAACAATGACATCAATTAATCCAATTCTATTTGCCATAACCGAATCAAACCGTTCACCTGTAATAAAGAAACGACGCATATCCGCCAGTTTCATTCGTGGGGCAACAAATGTTGAAATCACTGCAGGGATCAACCCGAGTTTCACCTCGCTAAATGCAAACAGCACTTTAGGAACTGTAATTGTCATATCACAGATAGCAAGGAGTCCAATGCCCCCTCCAAATGTATGACCATTGATACGGCCAATCAATGGTTTCGGGCATGAGTAAATAGCTTCATACATTTCAAGAAGAAGATGGCTATCCCTTCTATTTTCCACCTTAGAATAATTCACCATACGTTTCATCCATGAAAGATCTGCTCCTGCGCAAAAGGATTTTCCGTTCCCAGTAAGAATAACTACAGCCACGGAATCATCAGTAGTGAGTTGTCTAAAACATCGGGTCAGTTCATTTATAAGCACTTTGTTCATGGCATTATGAACATCTGGTCGATTCAAAGTAACAGTTACAACATCGTCTTTTTTTGTATAGACAAGGGTCTTATAGTTCATCCTGTTACCTCCCCTTGGTATTGTATCGCACTCATAGGAACTTGATACATAAAGGTTTCCATAATTTTATCGACAATTGTCGATTTCTCCTCTATTTTCCTCTAAAAACAGGTTTCCTCTTTTCGATGAATGCGGAGATACCCTCAGTGAAATCCTCTGTGCCTGCCGACCACGCGGCTGTTTTACTCTCCAGTTCAAGATGAGATATCATATCATTATCTAAGCTTTTATTAATCAACATTTTTGCCTTTCCAACAGCGATTGGTGGGAGGGAACGAAAAGAAGATACAACGTCCTCAACAGCAACATCGAGTTTATCAGTGTCAACAACCTTGTTTATCATGCTAAGTTTATATGCCTCTTCTGCAGTAAATGTCTTTGATGTTAGAAGATACTCACAAGCCCGTTGATATCCAATCAATCTTGTAATAAACTGTGTCCCACATCCTGGTGCAAGGCCAATATTAATAAATGCGGTACTCATTTTTGCATCTTTCACGGCGATTATGATATCGCATGCTAAAGCAAGTGAAAGACCAGCACCAAATGCAGAGCCATTCACTGCAGCTATAACTGGTTTTTCCATGTTTCGTATCTCGATGACACACTGATGAATGGCTTGAGTTAAATCCCTAAGGAATCGTGATTTATCAGCTGCTGCATACATTTCTTTGACATCACCTCCTCCACAGAATCCCTTACCGGTTCCTTTAATTATCACGGCTTTGATATTCTGATTTTTCGCGATACCCTGGAGAACCTCGTGTAGCTCATGGCCAAGTTTCATATCAAAAGAGTTTAAACGATTAGGTCGATTTAATGTAATATAAGCAGCCATTTCTTTTATCGTGAATTCTAAGGTCTCATAGCCCATTATTCCCTAAGAATCACTTAAAAGCATTTAAGTATTTGGTAGCATTGATATAAAAGAGTGATTAGAGGTTTATAACAGGAATTTTTCCCGTTTATTAACCTACCATAATAAATATTAACATTGTTTTTTTAAACGGGAGGAATGAAAACTTATACTTTTTCAGATAGAACAAAAGTTATTCTTTAAATCTGTGCTCTTTAAAAACAGATTTAATTTCAACAATATAAAATAGAGAGAGGATAGAAGTTGAAGTTCCTTCCATTTATTTGAATTGATTATTAAACTCGCTTGGGATTTTATTGGATAATAAGAACAAACGGTCCTAGCATAAAGGCAGTTCGTTGCTCTATTGCTACAGGTATGATAATCCAATAGATCGCTACCTTTATGTTAATCTTTCCAATTCCGAGTGCTGGTGGAAATACCGGTGTTCGAATCGTTGTGTATTTACCTGAAATATCTCCTTCTGTTTTCGCACCGTTAAAGATTTGTGTTCCTTTTATGTTGATCTGCCAATGAAGACCATCGGCGTCCACGACAGTTGCAGTGACACCATATCCTCCTTGTACCCCAGTTATTTTTGGTAATGCCATTGCGTTTGCTGTAAAAAATGTGCTTGCTACTGCAAGAATTAATACACATAACATTGTTTTTTTCATATTATTTCCTTCTATTAATTAATATATAGTAATCAACTATATTTAAATATTTTCAATGAGAAGATTTCTAAAAATTAGGAATAAGAGGGAACGAGATTGACTTTAATTCGATCTTACTACAACCAGTGAAAACTATTTTAAAATCTATACATTTAAAAGCTAACATAGGTTTTGTTCCTATCAATTTAAAAATAGAGATTACAATGAGTAAGAATTACTTTTTCATAGTAGAGAAGATGAAGATTTACGTTCATTTCATCGTTTTCTCGGCAATGTCCGTTCTAATAATGATTACGATGCTACCGAAACCAAAGATCTTTCCTATGAGAAAGGTCTTTTGATTCCTTTTCTTTAAAAAGAATAATTTTTATGAAAATACTTTTAATTTAATCTAGTGTGTTTTTTCTTTTTTCCTATTTTAAACAATTTAAACCACGAGACACAGATAACACCAATCAGAGCGGCGATAAGAAAATCAGTCAGTGATACAAGCGAAAAATGGAAGAGATCTCGAAGAAGCGGAACTAAAAGTATCAATCCAAGACTTAGCAATGCACCAGCCATTACGTACCATAGTGCCTTATTCTTCGAATTGACTGTTTTCACTATACTCCGTGATCCTGAGAGATTGACGACGATCAACATTATATTTGCAATGATTAGCGTGGCAAATGATAGTGTACGAGCTTGATCCTCATTCGCAGGATTAGCGTTGTAAAACCAGATGAACACAATGATCACCGCAATGAGGACGTTCAGACCCTGCACAAAACTGATGAAGAAATTCTTACGCCCAAACAACCGCTCCTTCAGATTTCTTGGTGGACGATCCATGATGTTTTTCTCTTCTGCCTCAGCCTCAAAAACTGTGGAGCACGAAGGATCAATAATTAATTCAAGAAACGCAATATGAGCAGGTAACAATACCAAAGGAAATCCCATAAGAACTGGAATAAGTGCCATTCCTGCGATAGGTATGTGAACAGAAACAATATAACTAATAGATTTCCGTAAATTATCAAAAATTCTTCTCCCCAATCGAACTGCGTGAACAATTGACGAAAAATCATCATTCAATAATACAATAGCAGAGGATTCACGGGCAACATCCGTTCCTCGCTCTCCCATCGCAATGCCAATATGTGATGATTTCAATGCAGGTGCATCATTAACACCGTCCCCGGTCATCGCCACAATTTCTCTATTTGCCTTAAGTGCATCAACAATTGCAAGTTTCTGTTCGGGAACAACGCGGGCGAAAATATTAACGGTTTTGATTTTCTCTTGGAGTTCCTCGCGACTCATAGTTGCAAGCTCATGACCCGTGATAAACTCCTCAGAATTTTTCAGACCGATTTGCCTGGCAATATGTTGAGCGGTACCTGGGTAATCTCCGGTGATCATAATAAGTCGTATGCCAGCAGTATAACATTCTTTCAAAGAAGGAGCAACCGTGCTGCGAACAGGGTCGACAAACCCAAGTAATCCTACAAAGTCAAACTCGAAATCGTGCTGTTTATCAGGGAGTGAATCTTCTGAAAAACTTGATTTTGCTACCCCGAGAACTCGCAGACCTTTCTCCGTCATTTGTTTCACGGATACATGTAATTCTTTTGTTTGTTCTTTGTTGAAATGACATAAATCTGCGATAGCTTCCGGTGCACCTTTCGCTGCAATCACATGTTTTCTTTTATCAGCGGATTCCCAAACATTCGAGAGGGCCAATAAGTGTTTTGAGAGAGGATACTCCCTCACTAGTTTCCAGTTTTCATGTACGTGTTCTGTGTTTGAAAGAAATTTTTCAGTCGTGTTTTTAATTTCTTTTTCAATAGGATCAAACGGGTCTTTTTGACTTGCTAAGTACCCGAATTCTAGTAGATCATGAAAGGTCTCAGGTAATGGTTTGGTACTATTTTTTTCTAAATCAAAAGAAGTCTCCTTGGCAAAAAGAGAGCTTAATAGCATTTTATTCATGGTTAAAGTACCTGTTTTATCAACACATAAGACTGTGGCAGCTCCTAACATTTCAATCGAGGCGGTATTTCGTGTGAGAACATGTCGTTTGGACATCCGCCATGCGCCTAAGCTTAAAAATATCATAAGAACAACAGGAAACTCTTCAGGTAGAACAGCCATACTTAAACTTAGGCCTGCAAGGAATCCTGTGATCCAGTCACCACGCATATAACCATAGACGATTATTACTATAATACAAAGAATGAATCCGGCGATTGCAAAATTTTTTACTAAACTGCTTGTTTCTTTTTTGAGTAAGGTTTTTTCAGGAGTTATGTTCTGTAATGCTTTGCCGATTTTACCCATTTCTGTATGACTGCCAATACCTGTAGCTTTTGTGATTCCATGACCGGAAACAACAAGTGTTCCTGAGAAAATAAATGGTAGATCATCACCACCTGGTTGTGTGATAGTTTTAATTCCATCCCATTCTGTTTTTCGTACAGCAAGGGATTCACCTGTTAACAGAGATTCATCTATCA